>CANQKJ010000030.1 GCA_947624465.1 uncultured Oscillospiraceae bacterium | reverse complement strand
TGACGGTGCGGCCCCCCAGGGAGGCGGCGGCTTTCAGGGCCTCCGCCAGCTCCGCCCGGTCGTGGGCGATGGACACCCCGATGGAGGATCCCGAGTCCACCGGCTTCACCACGCAGGGCAGGTCCAGGCTCTCGGTCAGCTCAGCCATATTGTCCTCCGTGACAGCGACGGACTGCCACTTGGGGGTCCGCACGCCCAAGGGGGCAACGACGCGCTTGGTCAGATCCTTGTCCATGGCGATGGCGCTGCCCAGATAGCCGGAGCCGGTGTAGGGGATGCCCAGCAGATCGAAGGCAGCCTGGACCCGTCCGTCCTCCCCGCCCTTCCGGGCGGCTTTGACCGCCTCCAGGTCGGGGGCCCGCCGGTCGATGGCGGACAGCTCCAGGGGGGCGGCGTACAGCTCCTCCGCCGTCCGCTCCGTGCCCAGGTAGAGGTCCACCAGGGCGGCCCGGTGCCCCCGGTCCCGGAGGGCCTGACACACTTTTGTGCCGCTGGACAGGGACACGTTGCGCTCCGGGCTGAGGCCCCCCGCCAACACGATGATATCCATAGACGATACACTCCTTAAACAGCGCGTGATGCCATTATTTTATGTTCGGCGGTAAATTATATCACAATCCCCATCCAGTGGCAAGTGCGCCGGGCGATTTTCCCCGGAGCGAAGTTTTCCCCAAAATCGTGAAATGACCTTGAATTTTCCGCCGGGATTCTCTATACTGTCAACAGGAACATTTTTACGCGAGGTGACCGATATGCCCACTTCTGTTGAACTTGCGAAGGAACTGCGCGCCGGCGCCCACGACGGCGCCCTGGCCCGCCTCTACGCCCCCGACGGCGCGGAGGCCGGTCTGCTGTGCGCCCGGGAGCGGGCCGCCCATGTAGCGGAGGGCTTCGTCTCCGCCTACGGCGAAAAAGGCAACGCCGCCCTGTTCTCCGGCCCCGGCCGCACCGAGATCGGCGGCAACCACACCGACCACCAGCACGGCCATGTGCTGTGCGCCAGCGTGGACCTGGACATCCTGGCCTGCGCCGCCCCCAACGGGGAGAGGGTCATCCGCCTCACCTCCGAGGGCTACCCCGCCCTGGAGGTCTCTCTGGACGACCTGATCCCCAAAGAGGAGGAGCGGAACACCTCCGCCGCCCTGGTGCGGGGGGTGGCGGCCAAGCTGTCCGAGATGGGCCACGCCCTCGCCGGGTTCGACGCGTACGCCGTCTCCGCCGTGCCCTCCGGCTCCGGCCTGTCCTCCTCCGCCGCCTATGAGACCCTGGTGGGGACCATTCTCAACTTCTACTGCTGCGGCATGACCCTCAGCCCTGTCGATATCGCCAGGGTGGGCCAGTATGCCGAGAACATCTACTTTGGCAAGCCCTGCGGCCTCATGGACCAGATGGCCTCCTCCCTGGGCGGCGCGGTGGCCATCGACTTCGCCGACCCCGCCGAACCCAAGCCCCAGCGGGTGGGGTACGACTTTGACCGGTCCGGCCACGCCCTGTGCATCGTGGACACCGGCTCCTGTCACGCCGACCTGACCGAGGACTACGCCGATATCCCCCGGGAGATGGGGGCCGTGGCCGGCTGTTTCGGCTGCCAGTTCCTGCGGGATGTGGCCGAGGCCGACTTCCGCGCCAACCTGCCCGCCCTGCGGGAACAGTGCGGGGACCGGGCGGTCCTGCGCGCCATGCACTACTACGCCGACGACCGCCGGGCCGTGGAGGAGGCGGAGGCCCTGGCCGCCGGCGCCTTCGACCAGTTTCTGAAGCTGGTGAACGAGTCCGGCCTGTCCTCCGAGACCCTGCTGCAAAATATCTGGTCCCCCGACGCCCCCAGGAGCCAGGCGGTGGCCGTCTCCCTGGCCGTGGGCCGGGAGCTGCTGGGAGGCCGGGGCGCCATCCGGGTCCACGGCGGCGGCTTCGCCGGCACCATCCAGGCCTTCGTCCCCAACGACCTGCTGGATACCTTCAAGTCCGGCATGGAGGAAGTGCTGGGCCTGGGGAGCTGCCACGTGCTCCATATCCGGCCCTTTGGTGGGACGGTAGTGGTGGGCGGCCCCTCCCGCCAGACGCTGCACACCGGTCCAGGCCCCGCGTCGTCGTAAGCTCCACATCCCTCGCTTCCGGCTTGCGCCGAAAGCTCACTTGTTCCGCTACTCCTCCTTTCCCCACAAAGCAAAGGCCGCTTTGCGGGGTACCCCATTTTGAGGTGACAATATGGTCAACGAAGCGATCTCCAGGCTGATCACCTACGCCCTCCGCAAGGGCCTCATCGACGAGTGCGAGAAAATCTGGGCCGCCAACGCCGTCCTGGAAGTCCTGAAACTGGACTCCTATACCGACCCCGGCACGGAGTGGGGGGACATCGACCTGGCCGCCACGCTGGACGAACTCACCGACGACGCATACCGGCGCGGCGTCCTCGCTGAGAACTCCGTCGTCTACCGGGACCTGTTCGACACCGGCCTCATGGGCCGGCTCACCCCCCGCCCCGCCCAGGTCATTGAGAAGTTCCTCTCCCTCTGCCGGGAGGACCCCCAAAAGGCCACCGACTGGTACTACGAGTTCAGCCAGGACACCAACTACATCCGCCGGGACCGCATCGCGAAAGACGTGAAGTGGATCGCCCCCACCGAGTACGGCGACCTGGACATCACCATCAACCTGTCCAAGCCGGAAAAGGACCCCAAGGCCATCGCGGCGGCCAAGAACCTGCCCGCCTCCGCCTATCCCCGGTGCCAGCTCTGCGCCGAGAACGAGGGCTACGCGGGCCGGGTCAACCACCCCGCCCGGCAGAACCACCGGGTGGTGCCCATCACCATCAACGGCTCCCCCTGGTTTTTGCAATACTCCCCTTACGTCTACTACAACGAGCACTGCATCTGCTTCAACCGGGAGCACGTGCCCATGAAGATCGACCGGGCCTGCTTCGGCAAGCTGCTGGACTTTGTGGGCCAGTTCCCCCACTACTTCGTGGGCTCCAACGCCGATCTGCCCATCGTGGGCGGCTCCATTTTGGCCCACGACCACTTCCAGGGCGGGCGGTACACCTTCGCCATGGAGAAGGCCCCGGTGGAGACTCCCGTCACCTTCCCCGGCTATGAGGACGTGGCCGCCGGCATCGTCAAGTGGCCCATGTCGGTGGTCCGCCTCACGGCGGACGACCCCGCCCGCCTGGTGGATCTGGCCGACAGGATTTTGACCGCCTGGCGGGGCTATACCGACGAGAGCGCTTTCATCTTCGCCGAGACCGACGGCGAGCCCCACAACACTATCACCCCCATCGCCCGCCGCCGGGGGGAGAAGTTCGAGCTGGACCTGGTGCTGCGGAACAACATCACCACCCCCGAACACCCCCTGGGGGTCTACCATCCCCACGCGGAGCTGCACCACATCAAGAAGGAGAACATCGGCCTCATCGAGGTGATGGGCCTGGCCGTCCTCCCGGCGCGGCTGAAAACCGAGCTGGCGGCGGTGGCTGACGCCCTTGTGTCCGGCGGGGACCTCCGGGCCAATGAGCTGACCGAAAAGCACGCCGACTGGGCGGAGGGCTTCGCCCCCAACTATACTTTCACCCGCGAGAACGCCTTGGACATCGTTCAGAAGGAGACGGGACTTGTGTTCGCCAAGGTGCTGGAGCACGCCGGCGTCTACGCCCGGAACGAGACCGGCAAGGCCGCGTTCCTGCGGTTCATCGACAGCGTAACATGAAGGAATTTACCATCGGCCAAAACGACGCGGGTCAGCGGGTGGACCGCTGGCTGGCCAAGACGCTGCCCCTCCTCCCCGGCCCTCTGGCCCAGAAATACCTCCGGCTCAAGCGGGTGAAGCGCAACGGAAAGGCCGCCAAAAAGGATGACCGGCTGGAACAGGGCGACCTCTTGCAGCTCTATATCAACGACGAGTTCTTTGAGCAGCCCAACCGGGAGAACGCCTTTTTATCCGTGTTCAAGCCCCAGCTGGATATCCTCTATGAAGACGAGCATCTGCTGCTGGTGAACAAGCGCCCCGGCGTGGTGGTCCACCCCGACGACAAGGAGCGGGTCAACACCCTCATCACCCACATCCAGGCGTATCTGTACCAGAAAAAGGAGTGGTCCCCCTATTGGGAGAACTCCTTCGCCCCGGCCCTCTGCAACCGCATCGACCGGAACACCGGCGGCATCGTCATCGCCGCCAAGACCGCCGAGGCCCTGCGGGTGATGAACCAGAAGATCCGGGACCGGGAGCTGCAAAAGCTGTACCTCTGCGTGGTCCACGGGACGCCGGAGCCGAGAGAGGGCCAGCTCAAGGGATACATCCTCAAGGACGAGGACAAGGCCCAGGTGAAGGTCTATGACCGTCCTATTCCCAATGGCCGTACAGCGGTCACCCTTTACAGAACGCTGGCGGCGCGAAACGGCCTTTCCCTGGTGGAGTGCGACCTCATCACCGGTCGGACCCATCAGATCAGGGCCCAGTTCGCCGCCGCCGGCCACCCCCTCCTGGGGGACGGCAAATACGGCCGGGAGCGGGACGATAAAAAGTACGACCGCCGGTTCCAGGCGCTGTACTCCTACAAGCTGCGGTTCGACTTCACCACCGACGCGGGGTGCCTGAATCCCCTCAACGGCCGGGAGTGGACAGTGGAGGACGTGGACTTTGTGGAGGAATATTTCCCCGATTACAGGATAACGTGAAAAGGGCCGCTCCAAACGGAGCGGCCCTTCCCTTTTGCCTCTCTCAGGCGATGGCGGAGACCTCGTACCCCGCGTCGGCGATGGCGGCGCGGATAGCGTCGTCGGAGACGGTGGAGGCGACGGTGCCGGTCTTGCTCTCCAGGTCCACGGTGGCGTTGGGGTCCAGGGCCTGGAGGGCCTTCTCGGCGTGCTTGCGGCAGTTCTGGCACATCATGCCCTCGATGGTGACTTTTTTCATAGTATCGTTTTCTCCTTTCGGTGTTTCAACGGCGGTCCTGCCGGTTTTAACGGTAATTTCAGCGGCTTTCACGTCAGTTTTGGGACGCTCCGGCTTGATGCTGGGCTTAAAGAACCGCAGCCGCAGGGCGTTGCTGACCACGGTGACGGAGCTGAGGCTCATGGCGGCGGCGGCGTACATGGGGTCCAGCTGGAAGCCGAACAGGCCGGCGGCCATGGGGATGCAGACGACGTTGTAGAAGAAGGCCCAGAACAGGTTTTGTTTCACGTTGCGGATGGTCTCCCTAGACAGCTCCACGGCGGTGACCGCGTCGGCCAGGTCGGACTTCATCAGCACGATGTCGGCGGACTCGATGGCCACGTCCGCTCCCGCGCCGATGGCGACCCCCACATCGGCCCGGGCCAGGGCGGGCGCGTCGTTGACGCCGTCCCCCACCATGGCCACCTTCTCCCCCTTCATCTGCAAAGCGGAGATCTGCCGCTCCTTGTCGGCGGGCAGCACCTCGGCGATCACGTCGGTGAGACCCAGCTCTCTGCCGATGGCCTCGGCGGTGCGCTTATTGTCGCCGGTGAGCATGACGACTTTCAGACCCAGCCTGCGGAAGCCCTCAATGGCGGCGCGGCTGGTGGGCTTCACCGTGTCGGCCACGGCCACGACCCCGATGGGCCGGCCGTCCTCCAGGAAAAACAGGGGCGTCTTGCCCTGGGCGGCCAGTTCGTCGGCCAGGGACTGGTGCTCGCCCAGCTTCACTCCGGCCCCCGCCAGCATGGCGGCGTTGCCCGCCACGTAGAAGGCCCCTTGGATGTGTCCCCGGACGCCCTTGCCGTGGACGGCCTCAAAGCCCTCCACCGGGCACAGGGGAATGCCACGATGGGCGGCCTCCTCCACCACGGCGGCCCCCAGGGGATGCTCGGAGGGCTTCTCCAGGGAGGCGGCCACGCACAGCAGCTCCTCGGCGGACTTCCCGTTCAGGGGGTACACGTCGGTGACTTTGGGTTTGCCCTCGGTGACGGTGCCCGTCTTGTCCAGCACCACCGCGGTCACCGAGCGGAGCCGCTCCAGCCCCTCGGCGGACTTCACCAAAATGCCGTACTCGGCCCCCTTGCCGGTGCCCACCATGATGGCCACGGGGGTGGCCAGACCTAAGGCGCAGGGACAGGAGATGACCAGCACCGCCACGCCGGAGGTCAACGCCCGCTCCACCGAGCCGGTGAGGAGCAGCCACGCCAGCGCCGTCACGGCGGCGATGCCGATGACCGCTGGGACGAACACCCCGGCCACCTTATCCGCCAGCTTGGCGATGGGGGCCTTGGAGGAGGCGGCCTCGTCCACCAGGCGGATCATCTGGGCCAGGGTGGTGTCCTCCCCCACCCGGGTGGCCCGGAGCGTTAAGACGCCGGACTTGTTGATGGAGGCGGAGATCACCGTGTCCCCCACGGTCTTGTCCACGGGGATGGACTCGCCGGTGAGGGCGGACTCATCCACCGAGGAGGACCCCTCCGCCACCACGCCGTCCACGGGCACCGAGCCGCCGGGCCGCACGATCACCAGGTCGCCCACCCGCACCTGCTCCACGGGGACCTCCACCTCCCGCCCGTCCCGGAGGACGGCGGCGGTCTTGGGAGTCAGGTCGATGAGCCGGGCGATGGCCTCGCCGGTCTTGCCCTTGGAGCGGGTCTCCAGATACTTGCCCACGGTGACCAGCGCCAAAATCATGCCGGCGGACTCGAAATAGAGGCTCATGTGGAAGCGCTCCACCGTCTCCATGTCCCCGTGGCCCAGGGCGTAGGCCAGCCGGAACATCACATAGACGCTGTACGTGAACGCCACGGCGGAGCCCAGGGCAATCAGCGAGTCCATGTTGGGGGAGCGGTGCCACAGCGTTTTGAAGCCCACCTTGTAGTATTTGTCGTTGACATACATGATGGGGAGGGTCAGCAGCAGCAGCGTCAGGGCGAACACCAGCATATTCTGATGGCCCAGCAGGAACGGAGGCAGCGGCCAGCCCATCATGTGGCCCATGGAGATATAGAACAGGGGCGCCAGGAAGATGATGGAGATGATGAGCCGCCGCTTCATCCGCTTCAGCTCGTCCTCCATGTTGGGGACGGTGGGCTGAGGCCGGGCGCTCTCCCCCTTCGCCGCGGGAAGGGACGCGCCGTACCCGGCCTTGTCCACGGCGGCGATGATCTGGTCGGTGGTCAAGTCACCCGTCCAGTCCACCGTCATGGAGCCGCCCAGCAGGTTCACGTTCACCTCGGACACGCCCTCCAGCTTCCGCACCGCCTTGTCCACGTGGGCGGAGCAGGCGGAGCAGGTCATGCCGGTGACGATAAATTTCTGTCTCATGGCTCAAGTCACCTCGGTCATAGGATTTTCCCTAAGGCGTTCACCAATTCGTCGATCTTGTCGGACCGCTCTTTGTCGCTCTCGGCGTGTTCCACGCAGTGTTTCAGATGGGCGGTCAATATCTCCCGGTTGGCCCGGCGGAGCATGGCGTCCGCCGCCGTCACCTGCTGGGAGATATCCATACAGTAGCGGTCCTCCTCCACCATCCTGATGATGCCGTCGATCTGGCCCCTGGCGGTCTTGAGCAGCCGCAGGATGGTCTTGCGGTCGGCCATCATAATGATTCCCCCTTTACGCATTCAAAATCGGCAAAGCGCATCCTTAGGAAAGGACGCGGCCGGCGGTTCGATATACACCCCCCTGGGGGGTAGTGTTATCATACTATACCGGTGGGAGTTTGTCAAGGGGGCTGGGGCTATTTTATAAGGGAAGCCCTCCATCCGGGATGGAGGGCTTTCTATCACAACTCGCTTAGTTTTTTACCTGAATGCGTCTTCCATTCCGTCTTTCCATTGGAAGAACGTCCGAGAATGACCGAGGAAGCGGCAGACGGCGCACTGAATTCATAGTTCTTAATAAATTCGCCATCGGCAATAATGCCATCTGACTCCAGTTTCTTTCGCAAGTCAAAATAGGATTTGGATCCACTTTCAAAGGAATTCGCCAAATGGTCGGAGACTTTCGATCCTTTTACAACTGTAAGCCCGCCTGCACTTATGAACCCCTTCCCATTGGCATGGCCACTTTTGCAATACAGATACTCCGTAGTATCAGTGGCAATCGGAACGGATTCCAGGATTTTATAGCCCATAGCGTTGATAAGCACTTTGATATTGTCAATAAACTCCTCCATACTGGCAGTTTGCGACTCTTTCACTACGGTATTTTTGTAGGTATTCTTTGTGAGGATCTTATAGCGGGCACACTCCGTAGCGATTTCCACCAAACGGTTCTCAAGATACCGGATCAGCGCCTTATTCAAATCCCTGCCAACAAAAATGACAGCAGTATTCCAATAATACTTTTCCTTCCCGCTTTGGTAGTCACGGAGATGCTGAATCAGCCTGTCTTTGATATTTTCTGCCTCACCAATGTAGACAGAATCTGTCCCATCATCTTCCTGACAGAGCAAAAAATAGACCCCGGGCTCACAGACATCTTCCCGCTGGCACGACATAATTTCGGTACGCGGCACTTTAATACCTTTCCCATTCCAGTTGGAAAGTTCCGCGGTAATAATCCCATCCGCCGTACCATTTACCCAAAATAGTTCGATTGTTTTTCCAAAGCCCATATGCTCACATCCATTCGCGGTCAAGTTACTCCCACTCGACAAATCCTATTATATGGGGCTGTATTTACTGTGTTTTCACAGGTGAAACTTTCGCAAATTTGTTAATATTCTGCCTATTATTTTTGGCCGCTATTTTTCTTAGTATCAAAATAGTATCACAAAAAGCAGGAGAATACAACACCTTTTACACCGTTTCCCAGGGTATTCAGCAATAGAAAACACCCTGTTATATCGGAAGTCTTCTTTTATTGCGCTCGACGCATTTCGTTCCGATAGAAGCCGTCACCCTTGGACACTGTAATCAGTTCTCCTTGGATTTCCATAGCTTTAATACGCTTGGCAATCCACCAGTCGCCGATACCCAATTGATACCGCCCCAATACATCACCGATGAGATGAGCCACCCGGAAAATTCCATCAGGGATTTGGGCACGAATGAATGGATCGTAGAAATCCTCCCCTACACTGTGCAAACGGCCATTGACAACGGCACGCAGGGGAGCATTTTCATCTCGAAGTCGGAACCACTCCATGGCGATAGCTCTGTGGACATTTTTAGGGATTTCCCGTTCAAGAGATAGATACGCTGCCCAGTCTCCCGGAGACAGGTCTCCCCAACTCAAACAGGACTGCACCGTATCATCTCCCAGCGGCATCCACTGGGGCATTTCCAAAACGGTCACGGGGCAATCACAGTCCCGCAGTTGCCAAAGCACATCATAAAGCCCGCACAGGGAGTAAGGCACGTTGCTGTACCAAATACGCACAGCCTCGCCATGTTTTCCTCCCTCCAAAAGCCGCTCCCTGTCTCGCTGGCGCTGTTCCCAAAGCATATCCCGCTGAGTATGATCGTCCGGGTCGGTATCTGGGAGTGGGAAGTCGTCCCCCAGCCAAGCGGTGAGCAAATCAAACCGGGCCTTCTCCACATCGGGGCCGCTTATGGGGCCGATGTCCAGCCCAACAGACGGGCATAGCACATCTCCAGGATTGCCGCCCACAGGTCGTGCCCGGCGGTTCTCCTTCTCCCGTTTGGCCTTTAACCGGGCCATAACTTGGTCTTTCTCTTCCTGAGTGGGTTCTTTCTCTCCGTCACCGAAAATAAATCCAATCACCCCATCATTCCAACTGGACGGCCTGTAATGCGTGGCCAGCTTCAATGTCCCACATTCACTGTCGGAAAAAACTATTTGTAGCATGGTAAAAACTCCGTTTCCAATTCCTTTTTATCGCCCTTATTATAGCAGTAAAATCACCCGCTGACAAGTATAAATCAGGAGGGCACCCCGTGGAGTGCCCTCCTGTTGCCCGTTACCTTGCCCCCCGGCTAAACCTCCGCTTTGCTTTCCTCTGCTCTTTCTCTGCCACCTCTCGCCGTTTAGCGTCCTCCACGGCCCTTTCTACTTCCTCCGGGCCGAAAGCCCGCTTGACCCGCTCAAAGTCGGCAACTGTCCCCCGCAGGGCCTTGTTCTCCATCTTCACCTCCTGCAAGCGTTCGGACAGGTTGGCATTGCCCTCCCGCACCCGGCCATAGTCCCCCTGCAAACGCTCATACTTCCCTTTCAACTCAACATAGGCCCGGTACAGGGAGCGCAGCACCTTGACGATCTTGGCGAGCAGGGGCTTTGCCTTTTTCTCTCGGTAGGACTTGGCGCTCTCCAGCGGCCCCGGCTCCGGCAATATCCGCTCCGGGTCATCGGAGAACTGCGCCGCCAACTGCTCCATGTTCCTCACAGCCGGGGCCAGCTCCTTTAGACGCTGCTCCTGCTGTTCCACCTGTCCCTGCTTCTTGGCCTTGACCGCCTCCAGCTCGGCAATCTCTTTCGCTCTCTGCTCCTTTTTGAAGTCCAGCACAGACAGGTGCTTGTCATGGGTTCCTTTGTCCTCCCACTCTATCCCGTGGCGCTCCATCACAGCGGCAAGCTGTTCCTTTTCAGAGCGTACCCACTGGCTCCACTCTGTGTCGCCTCTGGTGCCGCCCTTAAAGCCCTGAGCCGCTAACGCCTGTTTGAGAGATACCCTTGTGTCCAGGCCCCGCTTGCTCTCGGTGGTGAACGGCACAAAGTCGATGTGCAGATGGGGCGTGGCCTCGTCCATGTGGAGGTGAGCGGAGAACACCCGAAGCCGGGGGTTGCGCTCCTGGAAGCCTCTCATGTACTCGTCCAGCACCGCCGCCGCAAGCTGGCCGTCCTCGCCCTCGGCGCTCATGTCGTCCTTGTTGCCCACTTGCAGGATGATTTCATGGAACGGCTTTTCCTGCTTACTGGAACGTATCTTTTCATAGTAGTCCTCGATTTTGCGGTCTGCCCTGGTCTGCTTGTCATTGTACCGCTTGAGGGCCTCGTCAAAAAGCTCATGGAAAACTGTCTTGATATTTTCGTGGCAGTAGGTTATATTCAAGTGGGAGCGTTCCGGGTCGGTGTTCTTGGCGTTGAACGCCCTGCTGTTGTGGCTCACCGAACCCTGCCCCACCATGGCGCTAATCGTCCTTTTCAAATCAACACTCCTTTCGCCGCGCCAGCGGCGGCCTTTGTTACTTTCTGCGAAAGTAACGCAAAAGCACTTTTGACGGCCTTGCGGCCATCAAAAGCGCATTTGCGCCCTACGGGGTGGAGTGGGGGCGTTGCCCCCGCCGTCTGCGGACGGCTCCCCCAGCAGGGCTGCCCTTTGAAAAGGGCACCCTGCACCCCGCCTAAACTTTGACACTCGCCGTTGGGCAGGGGGGAAAGGCACAGCCTTTCCCCCCACCCGGCCAGTGTTCTCCGTGGGCCAAAAGTCAAGGGGTTCGGGTTGTATTGCCTTGCGGCAATCTCCACCCCCAGGTATGGCCCCTTGACTTTTGGCCCCGCTCCCCGTGACGGCCGTGACGACCGTGACGATGTTTTACACACCGCCCCCGCTCTCAAAAAAGCCGTCACAGCCGTCACGGTCGTCACGCCTGGGGCGGTTCCAGGGTGAGGGTGATACTTCTCCCGGCGTGGCTCCTGCTGTTCTCATAGCGGATATGGTACTCCGCCGCCAGCCTTCCGGCCCGGACATTCAGCCGCATCGCCAGGGCGTTGGGCTTCATGTCGGTCTGGAGCGCCGCCGCCAGCTCTGTGGCGGTGCCGCCCCAGGCGGGCCTGTCCGCCGTCACAAGGGCGGCAACGGCCTCCAATACCGGGTCGGGCGGTTCCACCCACGGCTCCGTTTCCAGCCGCTCCAACTCCCACACAAGGCGCTCCCTGTCCTTGGTGAGATACATCCGCTGGTCTTGCTGGTCACGCCCGGCCACGTCCAGAATGGCGCTGCCGTCTGTCCGTTTCTCCTTTTGAAGAAGAAAGGCCCCGTCCGCCGCTCCCAACAGGCCGTTGGTGCCGGAAATCATGTCAAACTTATCATCGGCCTGTTGCTTTCGGGTGTGGTGTACCAGCAGGAGACAGATACCGCAATCATCCGCAAGGCGTTTCAGCTTGCCCACCACCTCGTAGTCGTTGGCGTAGCTGTACTTGTCCCCGCCGACCTCCCGGACTTTCTGGAGGGTGTCAATGATAATCAGCTTGGTGTCGGGGTGCTGACGGACGAACTTCTTTAGCTGTTCCTCCAGGCCCAGGCCGAGCTGTTTGGCGTAGATCGCAAAAAGCAGGTCGTTGGTGCCGTCCATGCCGAACATCCGATACAGCCGCCCCTGCAAGCGGCGGTGGTCGTCCTCCAACGCCAGATAGAGGACGGTGCCCTTGTGGACGGGGTAGCCCCACAGGGGGAGGCCCATGCTCACATGATAGGCAAGCTGGGCCATCAGGAATGACTTGCCCACCTTGGGCGCTCCTGCAAAGAGGTATGTCCCAGGGTAGAGCAGACCGTCAATGATTGGCGGTCTGCTCTGGTAGACATTCTGGTAAAGCTCATTCATGGAAACGGTGTGGAGATAGGCCGGGTCGCTTGTCCGTTGAAGCTCCCGAAGAATATCCTCCATACTTATGACCATTCCTTTCCGCTGCGCTACAAGGCACCAAAGGGGATGAAATACAGGTGCCACTAACACAGCATTCTCT
>CANQKJ010000029.1 GCA_947624465.1 uncultured Oscillospiraceae bacterium | reverse complement strand
ACCGGGCGGCGTCCACGCTGATCTCGTCCAGCAGGTCGTGGAGGGCGATGGCCCTGCCGGTGCGCTTGGACATACGGACGGGCTTGCCGTCCTGGAGGAGGTTCACCAGCTGCATCAGCACGATGACCAGCCGGTGGGAGCCGTCCAGCCCCAGAGCGTCCAGGGCGGCCTGAAGGCGGGCCACGTGGCCGTGGTGGTCGGCCCCCCACACGTTGATGACCAGGTCGAAGCCCCGCTTCTCGAACTTGTTGCGGTGGTAGGCGATGTCGGCGGCGAAGTAGGTGTAGAACCCGTTGGCCCGGCGGAGCACGTCGTCCTTCAGGTCCAGCTTGTCCACCTGCTCCCGGGTCCTGCCCTCGGCCATATACTTCTGTTTCAAAAGGCCGGTGGTGTCCAGCCACAGGGCCCCGTCCTTCTCATAGGTCCAGCCCTGATTCGTGAGCAGGTCCACCGTCTCGGCCACGTAGCCGGACTCGTGGAGCTCCGACTCGAAGAACCACTGGTCGTACTCGATGCGGTACTTTTTCAGGTCGGACTGCATCCTGGGGATGTTCCGCTCCAGGCCGAAGGCGGCCATGGCGTCCAGGGCCTTCTCCTCCTGGTCCCGGTAGCGGTCGCTGTGGATCTCATAGAATGCCCGGGCCAGCTCCTTGATGTCCTCGCCGTGGTAGCCCTCCTCGGGGAAGGGCCAGTTGTCCTCTCCCTCCAGGATCTGCATATACCGGGCGTAGATGGACACGGCGAACTTGTGGATCTGGTTGCCGGCGTCGTTGACGTAGAATTCCTTCCAGGTGTCGTACCCCGCCCGCCGCAGGACGTTGGCCAGGGTGTCCCCCAGCACGCCGCCCCGGGCGTTGCCCATGTGCATGGGACCGGTGGGGTTGGCGGAGACGAACTCCACCATCACCTTTTTGCCCGCGCCCGCGCCGCAGGCGCCGTAGGTCTCGGGCTCGGCCTCCACGGCGGCCAGCACCTCCCCGTACCACCGGGGGGCGTAGAAGAAGTTGAGGAAGCCGGGACCGGCCATCTCCGCCCGGGAGAAGAAGGTGCCCTCCAGCTCCAGGTGGTCCAGGACGATCTGGGCGATGGCCCGGGGGGCCATGTGCAGGGCCTTGGCCCCGGCCATGGCGAAGGAGGATGCGAAGTCGCCGTTTTTGCTGTCCTTGGGCACCTCCACGGTGCCGGTAATGGTCTGGCCGGCGGGGAGCAGGCCCGCGGCGGCGGCCCGCTCATAGGCGGCCTGGGTGAGCTGGGCCACCTGGTCTCTCGCGGCCTGGATGAGGTTTGACATGGCGATAAGCTCCTTTTCCCGCGCCCGTCATTGGGGCAGGGCGGGGTTCTTTTTCACGTTCATGCGGAACAGGTTCTGCCCCGCCAGCAGGTTGTCGATCTCGATGGCGTAGTCGATCTCCAGATCGCCGCCCTTGTCGCTGACGGTGGAGCGCATCCGCCGGGTGTTCACCCCGATGGACAGCGCCCCGTAGGGGGTCTCGTACATGGACAGGTGGCGGCGGCCCTCCTCGAACACCATCTGGGAGTTGATGCTGCCCTCCCGCAGGAGGGTGACCTTGCCCCCGTCGATGAGCAGCTTTGTGGTGGTGCCCTCCAGCCCGGTCAGCTCGCTCTCCTGATAGGAGATGGAGTACCTGTCCCCGCCCTCCCGCTTCAGGGTGCCGGCGGTGACCAGCTCGATCTCGTCCGGGGAGTTCTCGGCGTATATCTGCTTGCCTTTGATGGATATAATGACGTTATCGGCGCACATCGCATGATCCCCCTTTCTGTTGGGATATGGCGGTCCGGTGCAATACCGCGAGATGTCGATCCGCCCCACCTGGTTGGACACGCCCGCCCCCAGGAAGATGGAGGCCAGGACGGCGAGGCCGCCCGGGCCGGAGCCGAACACGCCGATGGGCCGCGGATCCACGGGACTCCTTTTTCCCCGCCTGATGGAAACTAAGCTATTATATGCTATCCCCGCCCCAAAAACAAGAGCTATTTTATGAATTGCGGGCCGGGACAAAATGGCGGCCTTTTCCCCTTGCGAAATGTTGAAAAACGTGCTATACTACACTCCCATCACCGGGGAAAGGGGGGAGTCCCGTGACGAAAGCGTCTCAGAAGCAGATCGCCGCCAACCGCAAGGCCTTCCACGACTACTTCATCGAGGACAAGGTCGAGGCCGGCATCGAGCTGGCCGGCACCGAGGTCAAGTCCATCCGGCTGGGGAACGTGAACCTGAAGGACTCCTTCTGCGCGGTGAAGGACGGGGAGATGCTGCTCTATGGTATGCACGTCTCCCCCTATGAGAAGGGCAATATCTTCAACAAGGACCCCCGGCGTACCCGGCGGCTGCTGCTCCACAAGCGGGAGATCATGCGGCTCCACGCCAAGGTCCAGCAGGACGGCTACGCGCTGGTGCCCCTGTCCCTCTATTTCAGCGGGCCAAGGGTGAAGGTGGAGCTGGCCCTGGCCAAGGGCAAAAAGCTCTACGACAAACGGGAGGACGCCGCCCGGCGGGACGCGAAGCGGGAGATGGACCGGGCCTCCCGTGGCCGGTACTGACATAAGACAAAGGAGGACACAGTTATGGCGCAGAATCCTGTGGTGACCATCGAAATGGAGAACGGCGGCGTGATGAAGGCGGAGCTGTACCCCGACGTCGCGCCCAACACGGTGAATAACTTCATCTCCCTGGTGAAGAAGAGCTTTTACGACGGCCTCATTTTCCACCGGGTGATCCCCGGCTTCATGATCCAGGGAGGCGACCCCCAGGGCGTGGGCGTCGGCGGCCCCGGCTACTCCATCAAGGGGGAGTTTGCCCAGAACGGCGTGAAGAACGACCTCCGCCATGACCGGGGGGTGCTGTCCATGGCCAGGGCCATGGACCCCGACTCCGCCGGCAGCCAGTTCTTCATCATGGTAGAGGAGGCCCCTCACCTGGACGGCGCCTACGCCGCCTTCGGCAAGGTGACCGAGGGCATGGAGACGGCGGACGCCATCGTGTCCACCAGGACCAACTGGCAGGATAAGCCCCTCACCGACCAGCGGATGAAGAAGGTCACCGTGGACACCTTCGGCGTGGACTACCCCGAGCCGGAGAAAGTCTAATTTTCGGAAACTTGTTTTCCGCTCGGCCCTAATGGGGTCCCTTCGGCCGCCTTCGGCGGCCTCAGGGGGGCGTACTGGTTTCGACGGGGATGAAGAAGCGGGATAAGCGGGTGGCGGCGCCCAGCCGCCTTAAAATGGGCAATTATAAATTAAAGAACAACGACAACGCTGTTCTCGCCGCTGCTTAAATAGCGGTCGTCCCGGGCGGAAGGGCCACGAGCCGTCCGGGGCGTGAAATGAGTGGCGTCCGTGCGTCCGGAAAGAGTTGACCGGGCCATGCATCATGACTCTACTAACTCCCTGAGTGTGACGGTCCACGCCGGGGGAAGGGAATGTAAATGACCGCCTGCACCCGGAGAAAGTCCCGTGGAATCGTTTTCGGACAGGGGTTCGACTCCCCTCGCCTCCACCACCTTAAAGGCTACATTTTGGCTACCTTAGCTGCAGTCAAAATGTAGCCTTTTTCATGTAAAAGCCTCCATGATATACTGATTTCAGTAAATCTCATGGAGGTGTTTCTATGTCCAAATATATTACAAGGATTCTTCAGAATATAGAATATAAGTCTATCTGGGAGCGGGAGCTTCGTGTAGCCGCCTATTGCCGTGTCAGCACAGACTGTGAGGAACAACAGCACAGCTTGAAAGCCCAAATCGAGTTTTATACTGATTACATCAAACAGCAGCCGAACTGGACGTTTGTCGCGGTATATTCAGACACTGCATCTGGAATCCGCACCAAAAAGCGTCGTGGATATCAGCAGCTTCTGAAGGATTGCAGGAAGCGGAAGATTGATCTGATCCTTGTAAAATCTCTCAGTCGTTTCGGCAGAGATGCGAGAGAAACTATACAGCAAATACGGAGGTTGAAGAAAATGAATATTGGCGTCTATATTGAAATAGGAGGGCTTGACACCTTGGAAACCAGCGACAGTATCATTGACCAATATGCTGCCATTGCGCAGGCCGAGAGCCAGTCCCGTAGCGAGAATACCAAATTTGGGATGCGCCACCGTATGATGAGCGGCAAGGTCATTCTGAACCACACGCAGTTCCTCGGCTACACAAAGGGTGCAGACGGAGTGTTACAAATCGTCCCGGAAGAAGCGGAGATCGTTCGTAAGATTTTTGATCTCTACATCCATGGTAATGGGGTCAGGAAAATCAAACGCTATCTGGAGGAACATGGCATCAAAACGGTGACGGGCAAATCTGAATGGAGTACGTCTACCATCGACCGGATGTTAAGCAATGAAAAATACATGGGACAGGTTCTTATGCAAAAGACTTATACGCCGGACTTCCTGACGGGCAGGCAGGAGAAAAACGAGGGTCAGCTTGACATATATTTGATTGAGGATGCTCATGAACCGATCATTGATAAGGAGACATTTGATCGGGTTCAGAAGATGAAAAGGCATATTATACGGGGCAACATATAGATTTTGTACGATAACGTACAATTCCTGCCTATTGAACTTCTGACACAAAGGACTTGTTCCTTATCATATTTAGGAGGTTTCAATATGACGGAAGAAAACTATAACTACCGCACCAGTCAAACTCTGCTGCGCAATCAGTTCCCTGGCAAGGGAAAACTGCAAATCCCTGTTATCCCAAAATTTCAAATCAGAGATGACGACTTTGATGATCTGTTAATGATCGGTTTTGACAAAACTCACCTGGAAGATCAAAACCATCTTGATAGAATGGTACACTTTTTCCTGTATGATTATCGCTTCGAGCGGGTTTGGAAAAACCCGGACAATGACATCGAAAAGCTCTCAAGATACCGCGCCGTGCTGTCCCCGGATTTCAGTATGTACCTGGAAATGGCGCCGGTCATGCAAATCTACAACGTGTTCCGCAACCGATGGTGCGGCGCTTATTGGGCATCCAAAGGGATCCGTGTTGTCCCCACCGTGAATTGGAGTGATGAGTCCACTTTTGATTTTTGCTTTGATGGGATCGAGAAGGGCAGCGTAGTAGCTGTGTCAACTTATATGGCGGCAGAGCATGGTAACCGGCAGGATCAAAAGGCGTGGTTCATGGCTGGGTATAATGAAATGCTGCGACGCATTGAGCCTGAGAAGATCATCTGCTACAACACGCCGTTTCCCGAGATGCAGGGCGATATTATCTATGTGGATTATGAGCGCAGTTCATGGAAATACATGAGTTACGAGCGAACTTTCCATGGAGAAAACCTGGAAGTATTCAAAATAGGCGGAACTCTGGCATCAAATTGTGATATAATCGAGCCATACCGAGTCGGCGGCACATTCAAAGGCGGCGGCAGCGCCTACGGCGGAAAGTGGAGGCCAAACCCGGACAGGCCCGAAGATCAGCGATTTCTTGGGACTCCCGGAGAAATAAAGACAACGTATAAGAATGGATACCGGATCGATACAAAAATCGGCGAGGACGGGCGCGCCGTGATAGAACGCCACTATACAGATCACAATCGGCCATGGGCACACACCAATCCGCACGATCATCCGATCCACTGGGATAATCCCGCAGAGCACCCTGACCCCCAGTCGCCAGTCAACTATCCGGATGGGGCGCCGGAATTCAAACGATACGGAGGGATTTGTTATATGAAAAACACGATCGTTCCCGCAAACACATCGGAACAGAATCGTTTTACTTCCATCAGCGACTTCAAGGATTGCATGAGATGGCATGGAGAAGTTGAGTTTACTTGGGGTGGAAACACATATGATATTACACATCTCAGTGACGGAAAAATCTATATTTCCATGGCGTTCCGGCAAGATACGGAAAAAGCCTGCGACACCGCCGATGAAGTCCTTGAATACATGGTCGGTGAAGATCGCCTGCGCGATGTGATCACACAGGTTACCGTGCTTGACCGCACGATTTAAAGTTCGATGTGTTTCCTCTCCGACGGAGCATTCATTCGGGATCCATTGAACGGTAAATAGTGTTTTTGAGCAGTCAACACAGCTCGTCGCAAGCGCCATATCGCTTGCGACGAGCTTTTTTCAAAAGCTCATCGCTCGCTCATTCTGCTGCTCCTCGCTTCCCCACAAAATGCTTCGCATTTTGCGGGGACCCCTTTCCCCGATAGTGCTTTTGAACAGCCGCTTTTTGATTGGGTTCCGCTCCCGCTGGTCGCTCCGCAAAATGCTCGTGACGGCGCACCCGCGCCGCCCCGCTTTGCGGGGGCCCCTTTTTGCGCCGGAGCTCGCTCGCCCCGCTGCTCATCCTCTCCCCACAAAGCCAAAGGGCGGCTTTGCGGGGCCCCATTTCCCAATCGTGTTTTTAAGCAGTCACCCCAAACAAAAAGCGGCTTGCAAAGCAAGCCGCTTTTTGAGATGGACATGAAATGCCTGGTCACACCCGCTCTATCCGCGCCGCCGTCTCCAGGGCGATCTTCATCATGGCGGTGAAGGTGGTCTGCCGCTCGCCGGCGGACAGCTCCTCCCCGGTGACGATGCTGTCGGAGACGGAGCAGAGGGCCAGGGCCCGCCTGCCCGTGTACGCGGCGGTCATATAGAGGCCGGCGGTCTCCATCTCCACCGCCAGCACCCCCATTTTGGCCCACTCCATGGTGGAGTTCGACGCGTCGTAAAAGGTGTCGGAGGACAGCACGTTGCCCACGGGCATCTCCACGCCCAGCTCCCGGGCGGCGGCGACGGCGGCCTCCAGCAGTTTGAAGTCCGCGATGGGGGCGAAGGTCCCCGGCAGCCCGTACTGGCGGGCGAAGCCGGAGTTGGTGCAGGCTCCCTGGGCGGCCACCACGTCCCGGAGCTTCAGCTTTTCGCTGACGGCCCCGGCGGAGCCGACGCGGATGATGTTCTCCACCCCGTATTGGGTGAAAAGCTCATAGGCGTAGATGCCGATGGAGGGCATACCCATGCCGGAGGCCATCACCGAGACCCGGACGCCCTTATAGGCGCCGGTGTACCCCTGGACGCCCCGGACGTTGTTGACCAGAACGGGGTCGGTCAAAAAGGTCTCGGCGATGAATTTGGCCCGCAGGGGGTCGCCGGGCATGAGGACGGTTTTGGCGAAATCGCCGGGGTTCGCGCTGTTGTGAGGGGTGGCCATGGCGTCGTCTCCTTTCGGTCAACCGGCCTCTCCGGCCTTGACGATGTTCACGATACGGCTGGTGCCCAGGCGGGACGCGCCCAGGCGGATGAAGTCCTCCGCGTCGCGCAGGGAGGAGATGCCGCCCGCCGCCTTGATCTTCATGTGGGGAGCGATATGGGCGGCGAACAGGGCCACGTCTTCCCGAGTGGCGCCGCCGCCCGCAAAGCCGGTGGAGGTCTTGATGTAGTCCGCGCCCGAGGCGGAGACGATCTCGCAGAGTTTGATCTTCTCCTCGCCGGTGAGCAGGCAGGTCTCGACGATGACCTTCAAGATATTCCCGGCGCAGGCCGCCCGGACGGCATTGATCTCCTCCAGAACGTCGTCCCAACGCCCGTCCTTTGCCCAGCCTATGTTGATGACCATGTCGATCTCATCCGCGCCGTTCTTCACCGCGTCGGCGGCCTCGAAGGCCTTGACGGCGGCGGTGGAATAGCCGTTGGGAAAGCCGATGACCGTGCAGACGGCCAGCCGGTCTCCCACATATTCTTTGGCGCGGCGCACATAGCTGGGCGGGATGCAGACGGAGGCGGTGGAATACTTCATGCCGTCGTCGCAGAGCCGACGGATGTCCTCCCATTTAGCGTTCTGGGCCAGCAGGGTGTGGTCCACCCGGCGCAGGATGTCACGCGGTTCCATGGCGGTCCGCTCAGCGGCCGAACAGGGTGCCCAGCAGGCCCCGGCCGATGCTGCCGCCCAGGTTGCCGCCCAGCTTCTTGCCGAAGCTGCCGAACTGCTTGCCCAGGTTGGTGCCCAGCTCCCGGCCCACGGTGCCCAGGGCGGACTTGGCCACCCCGGTGATGGCCCGCTCCCGGGCCTTTGCCTCCCGTTCGGCCTCCCGGGTCTGCTGTTTGGCCAGCCGCTCGGCCTCCTTTTCGGCCTCCTTCTCCGCCTGGGCCTCGGCCTTGGCCTGTTCCTCCGCCAGCTTCTCCGCCTCGGCCTCCTGCTGGAGCTGGACGGCCTTGCGCTGGAGGAACTCGAAGGCGGAGTCCCGGTCCACGGCGGTGCCGTACTTGGGGTAGAGGGAATTGTTCTGGATCTCGGCCTGGCGGTCGGCGTCGCCGATGGGGCCCATCAAACTCTGGGGTGGGAGAATTTTCGCCCGCTGCACCACGGCGGGGGAGCCGTCCTCCTGGAGGAAGGACACCAGCGCCTCGCCGATGCCCAGTTCGGTGAGCACCTGCTTGGTGTCGAACTCCGGGTTCACCCGGAAGGAGTCGGCGGCGGCCTTCACCGCCTTCTGGTCGGCGGGGGTGTAGGCGTGGAGGGCGTGCTGGATCTTGTTGCCCAGCTGGCCCAGCACCCCGTCGGGGATGTCCTTGGGGCTCTGGGTGATGAAATACACCCCCACTCCCTTGGAGCGGATCAGCTTCACCACCTGCTCCAGCTTCTGGATCAGGGCCTTGGGAGCGTCGGTGAACAGAAGGTGGGCCTCGTCGAAGAAGAACACCATCCGGGGCCGCTCCAGATCGCCCGCCTCGGGCAGGGTCTCGAACAGCTCGGACAGCATCCACAGCATGAAGGTGGAGTACATCATGGGGCTGTTGATGAGGCTCTCGCTGTCCAGGATGTTGATGACGCCCTTCCCGTCGAAATCGGTGCGGAACCAGTCCCGAATGTCCAAGGCGGGTTCGCCGAAGAACTGGTCGCCCCCCTGTTCCTCCAGGGCGATGACCCCCCGCAGCACGCTGTTGATGCTCTGTTTGGGCAGATTGCCGTAGGTAGCGCCGTACTCCTTGTTATTCTCGGCCACATAGGTGAGCATGGACTTCAGGTCCTTGGTGTCCAGCAGGAGCAGGCCCTCCTCGTCGGCGATCTTGAACACCACCGAGAGGATGTCGGTCTGGGCGTCGGTCAGGTCCATGAGCCGGGCCAGCAGGGTGGGCCCCATCTCACTGATGGTGGTGCGCAGGGGCAGCCCCTTCTTCCCGTAGATGTCCCAGAAGCAGACGGGGTACTTCTTGTACCCGAAGCCCGCGTCCGCCAGACCGAACTTGGCGATGCGCTTTTGCATATCCTCGCTGTCCACGCCGGGGCGGCACATACCCGCCAGGTCGCCCTTTACGTCCGCCAGGAACACGGGCACCCCCGCGTCGCTGAAGGACTCGGCCAGCACCTTTAACGTGATGGTCTTGCCGGTGCCGGTGGCCCCGGCGATGATGCCGTGGCGGTTGGCCATCTTGGGGATGATGGAGAGGTTTTCCGTCTCGCTCCTGCCGATCCAAATGCCGTTATTGTAAAACATCGTCGTCACTCCCGTCAAAAATTGGGGATTCTGAACACAGTATAGCAGATTGCGGGGGAATGGGCAAGAGAAAAACACGGGGACACCCAATTTGATGGCGGGACACGCAAAAGGGCCGCCGGAGAAGCCGGCGGCCCCTGGATAGTTCGCCCGTCTGCTTGATATGCAGGGAATCGGTCACTCGATCCTTTTCACATATACCCTTGAGGGCTTCCCGTCCATATCGTTCATCTGTGTTTTGTACTCGCACCCGTATTTCTCGTACAGCCCGATATGGTTCGTCGATATGTAGACCTCCGCCACACGCTCCTGTTTCGCGAGCCGCTCCACTTCCTCGAAGAGCAGACCCGCATAGCGGTGCCCCCGGTGCTGCGGGAACGTATAGACAAAGCCCATCCAGGGGGTAAGCTCTGTCGGCTGGATATCGTCTTTCCGCGCGTACGTGCAATAGGAGATCAGCTCGTCACCGTCCGTCAGCAGCAGCACCCTGGAGCCCGCGCCTGCCGCGTCAAAGAATGTCCCCTCGCTGAGCAGTTCATGCAGAAAAGCGCCGGCGCCCCAGTCGCTTTCCGCGATCTTTTCAAGCCAGTGTTCCTGCCTGTCGCTCTCAAAAAAGTTGATCACATCCATATACAGTACCTCCACTAATTCCTATTCATTATATCACATTTTCCCGCCCGGTTCAAGGCGCGGCCGTGGCGGACAGTTGACATCCCCTCCCGCCCCGTGCTATCATTTTTGAGAACATTTACCGGATGGGAGGCCGCCGCCGTGGAGATACGCCCCGATTTTTACGACAGATTTTACTGCCTGGCCCAAAACTGCCGCCACACCTGCTGCCGGGGCTGGGAGATCGATGTGGACCCGGACACCCTGGGGCTGTACCGGTCCGTGGAAGGCCCCCTGGGGGAGGAACTCCGCGCCGCCCTCCAGGAGCGGGACGGGGCGTGGTCCATCCACTTCAACAAGGCGGGGAACTGCCCCCTGCTCCGCTCCGACGGGCTGTGCCGGGTGATATTGGAGCTGGGGGAGGACGCCCTCTGCGACATCTGCGCCCTCCACCCCCGGTTCTTCCTGGACGTGGGGGAGCACGAGCTGTCCGGGGTGGGCCTCTGCTGTGAGGCCACGGTTTCCCTGCTGCTGGACGGGCCGGGGGAGCTGACCTTCCTGACGGAGGAGGACGAACCCCTGACCCTGGCCCAGCTGCTGGCCCTGTTGGGGGAGCCTGTGGAGCCGAACGACCTGCGTTACGCCCCCTGCGTCGACGAGGGGTACTACCGGGACATCTTCCGCCGCTACGCCGAATGTGAGGCCATCGACGACGAATGGACCCGGGACCTGGCCGCCCTGGCCGCCCGCCCGGCTGAGCTGGTCCCCCTGGCCCGGGAGTACGCCGCCCGCCGCGACCGGACCGCCTTTGACCGCGTCTTCGGGTACATCCTGTACCGCCAGCTGGAGGAGCTGGAGCGGCATGGTCTGCCCGCCCTGCTGCGGTACGCCCAGGAAGGGACCGACTTCATCCTCCTGTGGGCCGCCGCCGACGGGGACCTGCCCGAGCGGGTGCGGCGGTGGTCGGCGGAGATCGAGTACAGCACCGAGAATCCCGCCCAGCTGCTGGCAGGGGGCTGAGGAGCGGAAAAAGCACCTGCCGCCGGCTTGCCGCACCGCGGCGGCCCAGAGGAGAGAGGGGCGGTCCGACATGGGGAGACTGCTCAAAGACACGATTGGGAAATGGGGCCCCGCAAAGCGGGGCGGCGCGGGTGCGCCGTCACGAGCGTTTTGCGGAGCGACCAGCGGGAGCGGAACCCAACCAAAAAGCGGCTGTTCAAAAGTACTATCAGGGAAAGGGGTCCCCGCAAAATGCGAAGCATTTTGTGGGGAAGCGAGGAGCAGCAGAATGAGCGAGCGATGAGCTTTTGAAAAAAGCTCGTCGCAAGCGATATGGCGCTTGCGACGAGCTGGTGGACCCGAAGGGATTCGAACCCTCGACCTCTGCGATGCGAAGCCGAGAAGAAAACTTTTTTGAGGCATTTTTGATTGTTTTTAGCCGTTTCTATTTGGATATTGTTATTGTATAGCTCGCTTTTGCCACAATAAATCCATGTGTTCCAGTGCTGAATGTGGTGGGAATTGTGGTCAAATACAGTCTCTGTCACCAAAACGCAGCCAACCTCGACAAAGAAAGCCATGCTGTCCTGCAACGACGGCTTCCGTCCGGTCAGTTTCCTGGTGGAAGCGTTGGATGAAGAGGCAGAGAGGTAAGCGGCCCAAGATTTGGGTCGCTGAAACAAAGAATAGCGATCTTATAGCTCAGTCAGAGATGACTGCCCGGCGGCCCGCTCCACGATAGCCCGCAGATCTTCCGGCAGCCGCGCCAGACACTCCGCCCGCAGATCCTCCGGCACGCCGTAGAACCCCTCGGCGATGCTGCCGGCGATAGCGGTGAGCGTGTCGCAGTCGCCGCCCAGAGAGACGGCGGTGCGGATCACATCTTCAAAGCTGTTCCCCTCCAGAAAAGCGGTGATGGCCTCTGGGACCGTCTCCTGGCAGCTCTCCACATGGCGATAGGTGGGGCGGATCTCGTCGCAGGTGCGGCTGAGATCGTAGTGGAACGTGTCCTCGATGCAGGACTTGATCTCCGCCTTGCTGTGCCCCGTGCGGGCCAGGAAGATGGCCGCCGCCGTGGCCTGCGCGCCCTTGACGCCCTCCGGATGATTGTGGGTGACCTCGGCGGACAGCTTTGCCGTCCGAAGGACGCCCTCCAGATCGTCGAACAGCCACCCGGCGGAGGACACCCGCATGGCGGAGCCGTTGCCCCAACTGTTATAGGGCTGGGGATCGTGAGCTCTCAGCCACCAACGGAACTGCCCGCCGTATCCCGCATTTGGGTAGCGGCGGCCCAACTCCCGCATGGAGCGGATGATGGACTGGCGGACAGTCTCATCATCCGCTTTCTTGCCGGCATTCAGAAAACCCTGGGCCACGGCCAGAGTCATCACCGTGTCGTCGGTGAAGGTGGAGCGCTCGGAAAACAGGGGAAAGTCCTTGGACTTGTTTCCCTGGTCGAACTCATAGGGACTGCCGATGATGTCCCCCAAAATCGCGCCGATCATTTCTTCTTGCCTCCCCGCTTCTGATAGTCCTCTTCAATGCGCTCTTTCCAGTTGGCGGCCAGCGGAGCGGCTTTGCGGAAGCAGGACACCGTCTCGCTGATGACTTCATAGTTCAGGGCGGTGCCAACGTGGTCGGAATGGAAGCGCACC
>CANQKJ010000028.1 GCA_947624465.1 uncultured Oscillospiraceae bacterium | reverse complement strand
GTTGCGCTTGAGGATCAGGTTGGACAGGCGCACCTTGTTGGCCAGCTTGATCTCCCGCAGCCGCTGGAGGACGGCGGAGTCGTCGTGGTACTTCATCAGCTTCTCCAGCTGGGTGCTGTCGGTGGTGTAGCCGGGGCCGATGAGCTCGGTCAGCAGGTCCCGCAGCTCCGGGTTGGACTGGCACAGCCACCGGCGGTAGGCGATGCCGTTGGTCACGTTGGTGAACTTGTCGGGATCCATCACGTAGTAGTCGTGGAAGATGCTGTCCTTCAGGATCTCGGAGTGGAGCTTGGACACGCCGTTGACCTTGTGGCAGCAGGCCAGACACAGGTTGGCCATGCGGATCTCGCCCTTGGCCACCACCGCCATATAGTCCAGCTTGGCCCAGTCGTTGCCGTAGAAGGCCTGCAGGTCGATATACAGCCGGCGGTTGATCTCGCACACGATCTGATAGATCCGGGGGAGCTGCTCGGAGAACAGGTCCTCGCTCCAGCGCTCCAGGGCCTCGCTCATGACGGTGTGGTTGGTGTAGGACAGGGTGCGGCAGGTGATGTCCCAGGCCTTATCCCAGCTGTAATCGTACTCGTCGATGAGCAGACGCATCAGCTCGGGCACACACAGGGCGGGGTGGGTGTCGTTGATGTGGATGGAGACCTTGTCGGGCAGATTGTCCAGGGACTTGTACTCCCGCAGGTGCTTTTTCAGGATGGTCTGCACCGAGGCGGACACCAGCAGATACTGCTGGCGCAGGCGCAGCCGCTTGCCGGCCACGTGGTCGTCGGCGGGGTAAAGCACCTTGGAGATGACCTCGGCCATGGTGTCGCCCTCCAGGGCCTTGGCGTAGTCGCCACGGGAGAAGGCGGACATATCGAAGCTGTTGGGGGACTTGGCGCTCCAGAGGATCAGGGGGTTCACCGCGTCGCTCTGGTAGCCGGAGATGAACATCTCGTTGGGCACCGCCATGACGGACTGGTAGTTCAGGTGGGCCACCCGGAACTTGCCGTTGTCGTCCCAGGAGTGGATCTGGCCGCCGAATTTGACCTCGATGGCCTCGCTCTCGTGGGGGACCAGCCACACGTCGCCCATGGACAGCCAGTCGTCGGGGAACTCCATCTGCCAGCCGTCGATGATCTTCTGCTTGAAGATGCCGAACTCATAGCGGATGGAGTAGCCGGTCATGGGCAGGCCCAGGCTGGCGGCGGAATCCATATAGCAGGAGGCCAGGCGGCCCAGGCCGCCGTTGCCCAGGCCCGCGTCGGGCTCCAGCTCGTACAGGTCCTGGATGTCGATGCCGAATTTGGCCAGGGCCTTGGTGAACACGTCCTGCAGCCCCAGGTTGTAGAGGTTGTTGCGCAGCGAGGTGCCCACCAGGAACTCCATGGACATATAGTAGACCTTTTTATTGTGCTCTGCCTCCTGCTTGCGGTAGTAGGCGGCGCTCTGGGTGGCAAGCATACGGTTCACGTTATAGCACAGGGCACGGTAAATCTGCTGGGGAGAGGCGTTCTCCATCTGGCAGCCGTAGCGCACCAGCAGCGTACTGTTCAGGTTGGAAATGATCTGTTTCTGATCCATGCGCGAAACTCCTTACCGCCGGCCTGCGCCGGCATTTCTTGTACGAGCACAAAACCATTTTCTGGGGCCCGCGGTCCCCTTTGAAACGCCATCGACGCTCACAGCCCGGGATACCGGGCTGTGAGCGCGGCTATTCATTATATCATATGACGGGTGATTTGCAAGGTTTTTTTCAGAAGGAGCGGTAAATATCCCAGTAGTCCTCCACAGAGGCCTTCCAGGAGCTGTCCACCCGCATATCGTTCTTCTGCAGGGCGGCCCAGGCCTCCTTGTCGTGGAACAGGGCGCAGCCCCGGCGGATGGCGTCCAGCATATCGTGGGCGTTGTAGGTCTTGAAGGTGAAGCCCCGGCCCTCGCCGGTCTCGGGGTCGTAGGCGGGCACCGTGTCGAACAGGCCGCCGGTCTCCCGGACGATGGGCACCGTGCCGTACCGCATGGCGATGAGCTGGGTCAGGCCGCAGGGCTCCTGCTTGGAGGGCATGAGCACCAGGTCGCCGCCGGCGTAGGTCTGGTGGGCCAGGGTGTTGTCGAACACGATGTTGGCCGACATCTTGTGGGGGAAGGCGTAGGCGTAGCCCCGGAACATATCCTCGTACTGGGCCTCGCCGGTGCCGATGACCACCAGCTGCATCTCGTCCCACATCAGATCGTCCATGACGGCCTGGATCAGGTCCACGCCCTTGTGGCCGGCCAGCCGGGTGATCATGATGACCAGGGGCACGTCGTCCCGGACGGCAAGGCCCAGCCGCTCCTGGAGGAAGCGCTTGTTCTCCGCCTTTTTCTCCAGGGTGTCGGGGGTGAAGTTGGCGTAGATCAGCGGGTCGGAGGCGGCGTTCCACTCCTCGGTGTCGATGCCGTTGACCACGCCGGCCAGCTTCCAGCTGTTCTCCCGGAGGATGGCGTCCAGCCCGTGGGCGAAGTAGCTGTTCTGGATCTCAAAGGCGTAGGTGCGGGACACGGTGGTGACCCGGTCCGCGGTGACGATGGCGGCCTTCATGAAGTTGACCGCGCCGCTCATGTCCACCACGCCGCGCCAGTCCTCGCCCAGGCCCATGACCTCGCCCAGGAAGTCGTGGCCGGCCCAGCCCTGGTACTCGATGTTGTGGATGGTGTACACCGTGTGGATGCTCCGGTACTCCTCGACGCCCCTGTACACGGCGTTGAGGAACACGGGGATCAGGGCGGTCTGCCAGTCGTTGCAGTGGATCACGTCGGGATACCAGTTCAGGTACCGCAGGGACTCCAGGATGGCCTTGGAGAAGTAGGCGTACCGCTCCCCGTCGTCCATGTGGCCGTAGATGGAGCCGTCCCGGTAGAAATAGTACTCGTTGTCGATGAAATAGTACTGGAGCTTCTTTTTGCGGCTCACCAGGCGGAACACGCCGGCGTACACATTGCGCCAGGACAGGGGGACGGTGAACTCCGCCACCAGCTCCACCTGGAGGTCCGGGTCGTCCTTCAGGGATTTGTAGTAGGGAATGAATACCGCGATCTCAGAGCCGGGCGCCTCGCTGAGGGCCTTGGGCAGAGCCGCGGCCACGTCCCCCAGACCGCCGGTCTTGATGAAGGGGGCGCATTCACCGGAGGCGAACAGGATCTTCATACGGTGGCTCCTTTCCGAATGATCACCGGGTTGGTGGCCAGACCCTTCAGCTCCGCCCCGGCGGTGATGTTGGCCCACTTGTCCACGATGACGTTCTCCAGCTCCACGTTCTCGCCGACCACGCTGCCCTGCATGATGATGCAGTTCTTCACCTTGGCGCCCTTGCAGATGCGCACGCCGCGGGAGAACACGCAGTGATCGACCTCGCCCTCGATGGAGCAGCCGTCGGCGATGACGCAGGCGGACACGGAGCAGTCGGGGCCGTAGTAGGTGGGCACCTCGTCGGTGACGCGGGTGTAGATGGGCCGGTCGCCCCGGAACAGGGGCCCGCCGACCTCCTCATTGATGATGGCCAGGCTGTTGTTGAAGTATTCATCCACATCCCGGATGCGGAGGCACACGCCCTTGAACTCATACAGGTTCAGGGACAGCTGGCCCCGGTTGAACTGATGCTGGATGAAGTCCCGCTCCAGGTGGTAGATGCCCCGGGCGGTGTACTCCCGGATGGCGCTGGTGAGCAGCTGCCGGGAGATGATCATGCAGCCCATGCCGGCGTAGTCGCCAGGGCGGGCGGTGCAGTTCAGGGCGTAGGAGGTGATGCGGCCGCTGCGTCCCGCCTGGAACACGGAGGGGAACCCGGCGGCGGACCCGTCCTCCACACGGGTGGCGGCGATGGTCACATCGGCTCCGCTTTCGATATGGGCCTGGAGCATGGGACGGTAGTCCATGTTGTAGACCACATAGGCGTCGGCCAGCAGCACATAGGGGGTGCTGGCGTTCTCCAGATAGTTCAGGGCGTTGCGCAGCTCGTCCAGCTTGCCCCGGTTGTTCTGGTTCACCGCCTCGGAGGCGAAGGGGGGCAGCAGCAGCAGGCCGCCGTTCTTGCGGTTCAGGTCCCACTCCTGGTTGTTGGCCAGGTGGTCCATCAGGGAGTGGTAGTTCTGCTTGGCCAGAATGCCAACGTTGTTGATGCCGGAGTTGACCATGTTGGACAGCACGAAGTCCACCAGGCGGTACCGGCCGCCGAAGGGAATGGCCGCCAGGTTGCGGTCATGGGTAAAGACGCTCAGGTCCTCGCCGTACATCTCGGAGAAAATGATACCAGTCATGTTCATTGTGCCGCACCCCCTTAAATGATTTCCTTGGCCTTGACGACCGCGCCGGAGGCGATGGTCTTCCGGTGGCCGACCACCGCGATGCCGTTGTGGGCGAAGGGATCTTCCCCGTCGGGTTTCTCGCCCACGGTGGCGTTCTCCTCGATGACGCACTGCTCGCCGATGATGGCGTAGTTCACGTCGGCTCCCTTCTTGATGACGGTGTTGGGCATGATCACGCCGCCGGTGACGCAGGCGCCCTCCTCCACCACGCAGCCGGTATACAGCACGGAGTGGACCACCTTGCCGCGGATGATGCAGCCCTCGGCCACCAGGGAGTTGGCCACGGTGGCGCCCGGGTCGATGCGGGTGGAGGGGCTGGCGTAGTTCCGGGCGTAGATCTTCCAGTTGGGGTCGTGGATGTTCAGCGGATCGTTGGGGTCCAGCAGGTCCATGTTGCCCTGCCACAGGCTGTCCAGGGTCCCCACGTCCTTCCAGTAGCCCTGGAATGGATAGGCGAACATGGCCCGGCCGTCCTTCAGCATGGCGGGGATGATGTTCTTGCCGAAGTCGTTCTCGGAGCTGGGGTCCTCCTCGTCGGCGATCAGGTACTGGCGGAGGACCTCCCAGGTGAACACGTACACGCCCATGGAGGCGTGGTTGCTCTTGGGGTGCTTGGGCTTCTCCTCGAAGTCGGTGATGGCCATGTTGTCGTCGGTGGACATGATACCCATGCGGGTGGCCTCGGAGTCGCTCACGTCGATGACGGCGATGGTACACTCGGAGCCCTTCTCCTTGTGGAACTCCAGCATCTTGTGGTAGTCCATCTTGTAGATGTGGTCGCCGGACAGCAGCACTACGTACTTGGGATTGTAGCGGTCCACGAAGGCGATGTTCTGGTAGATGGCGCTGGCGGTGCCCTTATACCAGTCGCTGTGCTTGGCCCGGGTGTAGGGCGGCAGCACGTGGGCGCCGCCAAAGTTTCGGTTCAGGTCCCAGGGCTGGCCGTTGCCGATGTAGTCATTCAGCTCCAGCGGCTGATACTGGGTCAGGATGCCCACGGTGTCGATGCCGGAGTTGACGCAGTTGGACAGGGAAAAGTCGATGATGCGGTACTTGCCGCCAAAGGGCACGGCGGGTTTGGCGGTGTCCTCCGTCAGCACGTACAGCCGGCTGCCCTGGCCGCCGGCCAGAAGCATGGCGATGCACTCTTTTTTACGCTCGATCACAGTTATCGTCCCCCTCTTATGATTTGGTCGCTTTGGATTTGGTGGTCTTGGGTCTCGCGGCGGTTTTGCGGGCGCTGGGTTTTTTCTCTGCTTTCACGGCCTTGGCCTTGGGGGCCTCGGCCTTTTTTGCCTTGGATGCGGTCTTTTTCGCCCCGGCGGGCTTGGGTTCCTCAACGGGGGCGGCCTCCGCCTTGGGCTTCCGGCCCCGCCTGGCGGCGGGCTTGGCGGGCTCGGCCTTGGGGGCCTCCGCCTCGTCCCCGGCCTTCTCGCGCCGGATGACCTTCCGCTCATAGAACACGGTGGACATGGCGGGCAGGGTCAGCTCGATGGAATAAGGCAGGCCGTGCTGAGGCGTCTTTTTGGCGGAGACGGGGGCCAGCGGCGTGCCGCGGCCGCCGTACTTTTCGTCGTCGCTGGACAGCACCGGCACATAGGTGCCCGCCTTGGGCGCGCCGATGACGTAGCCGGTCCGCTCCACCGGGCAGAAGTTGCACACCACGATGACCTCCTTGCCCTTGGGGTCGATGCGGCGGAAGGCGATGACGCTCTGGGCGGCGTCGTCGCAGGCGATCCACTGGAAGCCCTGCCAGTCGGTGTCGTTGGCCCACAGGGCGGGGTGGTCCAGGTAAAAGCGGTTCAGGTCCTTCACGTACTCCAGAAGCTGGCGGTGCCTGTCGTAGTCCAGCAGGAACCAGTCCAGAGGCCGTTTCTCGTCCCACTCGATGAACTGGCCGAATTCGCTGCCCATGAACAGCAGCTTTTTGCCGGGGTGGGTCATCATATAGCCGTAGAAGGTGCGCAGGTTTTGGAACTTGTCGTCGTACTCGCCGGGCATCTTGTTGATGAGGGAGCATTTGCCGTGGACCACCTCGTCGTGGGAGAGGGGCAGGATGAAGTTCTCCGAGAAGGCGTAGGTCAGGGAGAAGGTGATATTGTTGTGGATCCCCTTGCGGAACAGGGGGTCGGTGGACATATAGCTGATCATGTCGTGCATCCAGCCCATGTTCCACTTGAAGTTGAAGCCCAGGCCCCCGTCGTACCCCGGCTTGGTGACCATGGGGAAGGCGGTGGACTCCTCGGCGATCATCAGCACGTTGGGGTCGCGGCTCAGGGCGGCGGCGTTCACGTCCCGCAGGAACTGGACGGCGTCCAGATTGATGTTGCCGCCGTCCTTATTGGGGTGCCACTCCCGGTCCCGGCGGCCGTAGTCCAGGTAGAGCATGGAGGCCACCGCGTCCACGCGGATGCCGTCCACGTGGTATTCCTCCAGCCAGTACATGGCGTTGGAGATCAGGAAGGAGCGGACCTCGTACCGGCTGTAATCGAACACCCGGGTGCCCCAATCGGGGTGGTCCCGCATGACGGGGTCGGCGGGCTCGTAGCAACAGTCCCCGTCGTACTCGAACAGGCCCTGCTCGTCCCTGGGGAAGTGGGCGGGCACCCAGTCGATGATGACGCCGATGCCGGCGTTGTGGAGGATGTCCACGAACTTCATGAAGTCCTTGGGGGTGCCGTACCGGGAGGTGGGGGCGTAGTACCCGGTGACCTGGTAGCCCCAGGAGGGGTCGTAGGGGTACTCGCTCACGGGGAGCAGCTCCACATGGGTGTAGCCCATTTCGGTGACATACTCCGCCACCTGCCGGGCCAGGTCCACGTAGTTGTAGGGGTTGCCGTCGTCATGCATCCGCCAGGAGCCCAGGTGCATCTCGTAGATGTTCACCGGGCTGTTCAGCAGCTTCTTTTTGGAGCGGGCCTTCATATAGGCCCCGTCGGTCCAGGGAAAGCCCTGCAGATCGTACACCTTGCTGGAGTTGCCGGGCCGGGTGGCCCAGTGGCAGGCGTAGGGGTCGCCCCGGAAGACGAAGGACCCGTCGGGCCGCTCGATGTAATACTTGTAGTCGTCGAAGTCGTGCAGACCGGGTACGAACCCCTCCCACACGCCGCCGTCCAGCGGCTCCATCACGGGGCCGTCGGTGGCCCAGCCGTTGAAGGAGCCGGCCACCCGGACGCTCCTGGCGTGGGGGGCCCATACCCGGAAAGCGAAGCCCTCCTGCCCGTCTCTGGTCTCCTTGTGGGAGCCCATGATCTTGTAGGCGTCGGTGCTTGTCCCCTGGCTGAACCGGCTCAGCGCCTCGTAGAATTCATCGGTCTTTTTCATACGTACCTCCTATCCCTCCCCCGTGGGAGGCATAATAGCGTAACCATATTATACCTTAGCGGATGTACAAAGTCAAGGCGGAGAGCGGGCAAAAGAGCGCCAAAATCATACCTTTCCCGGCGGTTGGAACTATATGGCGAAGGGGCGTATTTTCGGGAAAAACGCCGGACTTGTCAATTCGGGAAAAAGGTGTATAATGCTGTGAGAAAAGGGGGCACCATGATGAAAACAGGACTGGTGCTGGAGGGCGGCGCGCTGCGCACCATCTATTCCAGCGGCGTGCAGGACGGGTTTTTGGAGGCCGGACTGGACTTCGACTACGTGGTGGGCGTCTCCGCCGGCATCGCCTACGGGATGAGCTTCCTCTCCCGGCAGTACGGCCGCAACCTGGAGATCCTCACCCGCTTTGCCAACGACAAACGGTATATGGGCAAGCGCAATCTCATCGACCCCCGCAACCGCAGCTATTTCGGGCTGGAGTTTTCCTTCGAGCGCATCCCCGCCGAGCTGGTGCCCTATGACTTCGCCGCCCTGGCGCGCTGGCCCGGGGAGGCGGAGGCGGCGGTCACCGACATCGAGGCGGGCGTTCCCCGGTATTTCCCCGCCGCCGAATACGACCCCAAATTCACCCTGATGAAGGCCACCTGCGCCATGCCGGTGCTGTTCCCCGTCATCGAGTATCAGGGCGTGAAGTGCCTGGACGGCGGCGCGGCGGACGGCATCCCCTGGAGGCGGGCGCTGGAGAAGGGCTGCGACCGGGTGGTGGTGGTCCTCACCCGGGAGCGGAGCTACCTCCGCAAGCCGGACAGCCTGCTGCCGGCGATCAAAGTATATTACCGCAGGTATCCGAAATTCGTGGACGTGATGAAGCGCCGGGCGGAGGATTACAACCGGTGCCGGGAGGAGCTGTTCGCCGCCGAGAAAGCGGGCGATGTGCTTTTGTTCTGCCCGGACAGCACCAAGGGCTTTTCCCGGGTGGAGACGGACACGGACAAGATCCGCGCCCTGTGGCAGCAGGGGCTGGACCACGCCCGCGCCCGCACCGACGAGGTGCTGGCCTATCTGAAGTGACCGCGGCGCCGCCCGGCGGATGGGACGTCCGGCGGGCGCTCCGCTCTTGACATCCCCGTCCAAATGGGATATCCTAATGAGGCCCCCGCGGGGCGGAAAATCGAATACGCAGCGGTATCGAAGTGGTTATAACGGCCCTGACTCGAAATCATGCCGCGACAGTGTCCCATAAAACGCCGCAAACCCGCATAAACAGGGCGTTTGCGGGCTGTTCGGGAGGGCGTTTCTTCGGGCTGTGCTAACAAAATGCTAACAGAAATCCCAGCGACAATTTCATCATGGAGATGTACCCAAGTGGTTGAAGGGTCCGCACTCGAAATGCGGTAGGCGTCTAAAAAACGCGCGAGAGTTCGAATCTCTCCATCTCCGCCATAAGCAAATGCCGGCCTAAGGGCCGGCATTTGCGGTTTTTTGTTGCTTTAGCTTAACAAAACCCCTGGTTCTACCAGGGGTGAATAAAAAGCCTTGGCAAATAGAATCCCCAAGGCCAAACGTGACGGTTTGGCGACTGCATCACGAAAGGCCAAGGGGATTTTGACAATGGGAAAGAATATCATCAAATCAACACGGCTGTCAGTACAAATAACCTGTTTACAGGTTGCGGGGCAAGCGATGCGATGATAATATTCGATGCCCCTTACAGGGGCCAGCAAGTACTGACCCCTCTGGGGTCTGAGCAAACCACTAGTTTACTAGTGGTTTTGATTCTAAAATGGCCTGCATCTCATCCTTGCGGACATGATGTGACAAATTGGCAGCGTGATCCTTCCCCGCCCTCCTTGCCGCCTCCCGCCGCTGTTCGCTGTAAGGAGCGGTCAGCCGGAAGGAAAGCCGCCCTTTTTCAATGTCAAATTCCAAACATCCCGTCTCCGGGTCTTCGTCGGTCTGGCGGCATACTCCGGGGTTTCGCCGCGCATAGGCGGCAAGCCGCTTTTTCAGATCGGTGTTGTGGGTGCGGATGTGGATTCTGGGGTCTTTCTCATCGAACCAGATCTCCGTGGTCTTTTCCCGCTTTGTCAGCCCGGTGATCATAAAAACTCCTTTCCACGCCTCTGCCCCTCGACAGGGGCACTTTTCGGATATTTCTCCCGGCTCTTGACCGGCAGAAAACAGCAAATGTCCGACAGGACTCTTCCGAGCGATGCGCTCCCCGCTCCGAACAGTCCTGTCAGTGAATGTACGATTTTTATCGGCTCTTGACGATGCTATACGAAACGGATGGGATCATCAATTTGCCTGGGCTCCCATGGCTCCTGCCTGAGAGCGCCGCCCCGTCTGATAGCCATCCACCCAGCCAGCCCCTCCTTCGACACCAGATAGGCGCCACGGTAAGCCACGCTTGTCACAGCGCCCTTCCGTGCCCACCGGTGCATCGTGTTCTCCGAGCACCCGCACAGTTCCGCCGCCTGCCGCACCGTCAGTGCGTCCGGCCAGCTCTCCCACGCGGCCAGGAGGGATGCCCGCAGTTTCTCTCGTTCCGAAGCGGTGAGGGGAACCCGTCCCGGTTTGCGGACGTGGGCCCCACTGGAGAACGCTCCCTTGGGCGCAGCCACCGCAGGATCTCCGGCGTCCCGACGCTCCAGGAAAGCAATCACATCCGCCAGCCGGATCTTGAATCGCCGGGTCTTTTTCCCTGAGTCCCGGCAGGGCACCACCCCGTGCTCCAACAGCCACCGGGCCTTGCGTTTGCTGATATGGCAGATACGGTAGAACTGATCCATGGTGATGACGGCGGGATACTGCTCCCGCAGCTTTTGGTAGTTCACCTCACACCCCCATGGTCATGCTGAAGCCGGGGGCCTCGTTCTGCTCCTCTACTTCCCCCAACTGTTCTTCTGCCTGTTCGGGCTCCGGCGGGGCGAAGGCCGCGGCGATGGCGGCGGCGGACTCCTGCTTGGAACTGAAATCCAAGTGAGAATAGATGTCGGCAGTGGTGGAGAAGGTGGAGTGACCCAGCCAATCCTGTATTTGCTTCATGGGGACGTTCTGGCTGAGCAGCAGGGTGGCGCAGCTATGCCTGAGGTCGTGGAATCGAATGTGCCGCAGCCCGTGCTGTTCCAGCAGGACCCGGAAATGGTTGGTGACGTAGTTTGGCTGGAATAGCTGCCCCAACTCGTCGGTGCAGACGTAGTCTATGTACTCCCGGCAATAGGACTTGCCAAACATGGCCCGGTACCGCGCCTGCTTCTCCTTCTGTTCTTCCAGCAGCTTTCGGGTGGCCGGAAACAGGGGCAGGGTGCGGAAACTGGACTTGGTTTTGAGCTTGTCCTCGGTGTAGAGCCGGTGTTCGCCGTTCTCGGTGAGTTCGGTGACCTTGTGGTTGATGGACACGGTCCCCCGCTGGAAATCCACGGCGCTCCAGCGGATGCCCAGCACCTCGCTCCGGCGCAGACCGTAATAGGCCGCCAACTGGATGACCACTGCCATAGAGTCGTCCTTGGTGGCCTCGAACAGCGCCGCCAATTCGTCCTTGGTATAGTAGCCGGCCAGATACTTGCCCTTGCGAGGCCGTGCCACCCGGTCCGCGGGGTTGCTGGGGATCATGTCATTCTCCACGGCGTACTGAAGGGCCTTCCGCACCAGGGCGTGGTAGTGGATGACGGTGTTGGCGTTGCAGCCGTCGTCCAGGATGGACTGGTGCAGTTCCCGGATGTGCTTGGGCTCTACGTCGCACAGTTTCAGCTTCCGGGAACGAAAAAACGGGTCCAGCCGGGCCTTGAACAGCTGCTCATAACTCTGTTTTGTGGTCCGCTCGATGGTGGTGGAGGCGATCTTCAGCCAATCCTTCAAATAGTCCGCGAACAGCGGAGACTCCTCCTTGGGCTTGGCGGGCTCTTTGAGGGCGAACTCCCGCTTCAATTCCTCCAGCCTGGCCATCGCCTTACGCTTTCCGCCCTTCACCGGGATGCCCAGCGCCACGGACTTCTGCCGCCGCTTGCCGTCCTCGTCGTAGTAGCTCAGGATGGCGGTAAACTTGCCCCGGCGCTCAAACAAGCTGCCGGTGACCTCTCCTTTCATAACAATACCTCCCTTCCACGCCGCTCTAAGGTCTTGTGATGTTACCTTGGAACGGTGCGTTTTTCAAGTCTTTTCTGCGTTTTCCCCGGCGCAAAGATAGTCGATGACCGCCGTCTTGGGAATCCGGTAGATCCGGCCCATCCGCACGCTGGGAATAGCCCCCGTTCGCAGCAGCCGGTAGGCCGTCCGCTGGCCCACACCCAGCATCTGCCGGACCTGTTCCGGGGTCAGAGCGTCTGGGTAGCCCCGGAACATGGCCCGGTATCGGGTCAGATTTTTATCCTCTCTGCCCATGATTTGCAGCCCTCCCTCTTGACAATTATGTTGTAATTGATTATTATAATTACAACAATTACTCCGTCTATAAGATAGACGGTTCGAGGGGTGAAAACGGTACCATGGCGGAAAAGAATTTCAAGTGGGGCAATGAGGCGGACAAGCGGGAGGCGGAACTGGATCATAGGCTCCGAGAACTGGCCGGCGTCGGCAACTGGGACGGCGTTCTGGCCGAGTTGGACCGCTACGACGGGAACAACGAGCGGAGACATGAAGAACACCGGGCGGATCTGGACCCCACGGTGATGGAGCGGGAGCCCATGCCGGAAGAGCTGAGAGTTCAGAGGCCGGGAGACTGGAGGAAACTGTGCCACTGGGAGGAATGGGACGACGTGATCTTCTCCCAACGCCCGGAGGACATCCACCAACTGGTCGCTGAGTATCCCACCAGCGCGGCGCTGAAAGAGCTGAGCGGCCTCCAGCGGCTGGTGCTCTGGGAGAACGTCGTATGCCAGGTCTCCACCAAAGAGATTGCGGAGGAACTGGGATGCTCGGTTCGAAACGTGACCAAACTCCGAAAGAGGGCAATTGAGAAGGTCCGGCTGTTGGTGACCGGGCGCAAAGACCCCTGAAAATGCAAAAATAGCCAGAACCGCTCTTGCGGCTCCGGCTGAAAGATGGTATAGTGATTACAGCGATTACACAGGAGGAACTGTGATGGAATTGAATGACGTCTTAGTAGGCCAGCGCATCATGTGGCCTCTGTGGCAGGGCTATACAATTAAAAAACATAGAGGCGTGCAATATCTGGTTCCGGATCTTGACGACTCTGAGCAGCCCAGGTTGATTTGGTATAACTGCGCAGAGATGCCTGGAGAGCTGGTTGCAAATGCGTTGGAACTGGGGCGTCTGATTACCATAGACGACCCGTCAAAAGACTACGCCTGCACCGATTTTGCGGCCCGTTACGGCCTCCTGGGGCTTGGGGCGGATAAGGACACCGCCCCTGTCCAGCACCCCGATTTGAGGCCGTCAAGCCGCTTGGTAAACAGCAAAGGCTATGGCGAGGAATTGGAACGCTTTCGCAACGTGTTCAAAAGCCTGTATCAGCGGTTCAGCATCATAGGCAGACCGGAGGTTCTCCCGCTTCCAAAGGGCTCCGATCTTCTGGCTTTGTCTGGATCGATTGGCTTCCACATGACAGGAGCGACGCGCCCGCAGTTTTCCTGGGAGTTTTCCTCGCTGGAGGCGTTCCTCCATTTCGCATACAGCGCATTGGTCAGCAGCCCGCGGAAGACACTAAAAATCTGCAAAAACTGTGGGCAAATATATTACAATATCAATCCCAAAAGCGAGTTTTGTAG
>CANQKJ010000027.1 GCA_947624465.1 uncultured Oscillospiraceae bacterium | reverse complement strand
GCGTAGCTGTTGGGGTCAAAGTCCGGGGAGGAGGCCATCCCCAGCACCGCCCCGGTCTGGGGGTCTATGGCGATGGCGAAGCCCCCCGCCTGCACGTCGTAGGTCTGGATGCCCTCCGCCAGCGTCTGCTCCAGCAGGGACTGCACCCGCTCGTCGATGGTGAGGGTCAGGTCGTAGCCGTTTTCGGCGTCGAAATACATCTCGTAGCCGGACATCATCTCCTGCTGGGCACCGTTTTTGGAGTACACCTGGCGGCCCAGCTCGCCGGAGAGCGCGTCCTCATAGATGGCCTCGATGCCCATGGCGCCCACCTTCTGGCCGCCGCTGTTCTCGTTCTCGGCCATGTAGCCCAGCAGATGGGACCCCACGGAGGAGAAGGGATAGTACCGCTTGCTGGAGTCCACCAGATACAGGGAATTGGACAGCTTCTTCTCGCTGATGAACTGCCGCACCTGTTCGGCCTGGTCCTCCTCCAGCTCGGCGGCCAGCCGCTCATAGGCGGACTTGGTGTTCTCGATGCGCTTCCACAGCCGCTCCTCGTCCATGCCCAGGTTATCCACCAGCCAGTCCACGATGACGGCCCGCTTTGCCTGAACGGCGGCGTCGTAGGCGGCCTCGTTGAAATTGCCCTCGGCGTCCTTGAAGTCCTTGCTGTCCCTGTTGACCAGGGCGACCACGTCCTTGGGGGACAGGATCAACTGGTACACCGTGGCGGACATGGCCATGGCCCGGCCCTGGCTGTCGTAGATGGTGCCCCGGTTGGCGGCGATGGCCACGCTCTTGGTCTGCTGGTTGGCGGCCCGCTGCTTCCACTCGTCGTACTGGACGATCTGCAGCCGCACCAGCTGCACCACCAGGGGGATGAACACCAGCACGCCCATCACGGCCATCAGGAAGATGGTGCGCCGCAGCAGGCTCCGGTTGCTCTTCCCGTGGTCGCCCCTGGGCCTTCTCTCCCGCTGTTCCATGTTCGTTCCCTCCCGTTCCGGCACGGTCCCGCAAAATCAGCAAGAAAGGGCGCAAGAAACCCTCGCAGTCTCTTTACGCCCCTCCTGTCCTTTTCCTGTTGTATCTAAGTCTATGGCGCCGTCCCGGCGATTATGCGCCCGAAGCGCTCACCAGGGCAGCAGTCCGTCCAGCAGGTCCTCCGCCTGCCGGATCAGGGCGGACAGTCCCGTCCTCGCCCCGTCATAGTAGACCACCGAATCCCCGGCGGACATATCCAGATAGACGGTCTGTCCCACGCCGGGCCGCACCATGGAGCCGTCGGCGGTGAACATCTCCTCGATGGCCTCCAGGTCGAAGGCGGTCTCATACTGGGCCTGGAGCTGCCGCTCCTCCTCCTGGAGGTCGGACATCTGGGCGCGCAGGTCCACGATATCGTTGTTCACCACGGCCAGCTGGGCGGTGGCCGCCACCAGCAGCAGCGCGCACACCAGCACCACCGCGAACCCCACCACGGAGAAGGGGGCGATGGCGTCCTGCGCCCGCACCTTGACGACGGGGCGGGAGGCTGCCCGCTCCCGGGGCTGGATGCGGGGGCGGCGCTCGATCTCCGGCCTGCGCTGGGGCCGCTCGGCGGGCTGGGCGGCGCCGCGGCGGACCGCGTTGTCCCGCTCATATTCCGCTTGATAGGCCACGTTGCCGTAGGTGCGGTATCTTCTGTCCGCCCGGTCGATCCGGGTCCTTCTCTCGTCAGCCATGGGTACGCGCGCTCCTTTTCGTTCCAGTTGTCACAGTTTTTCGGCGATCCGCAGTTTCGCGCTTCTGGCGCGGGGATTTTCGTTCAGTTCGGCCTCGCCCGCGGTGATGGGCCTCCGGCCGACGAGCTTCGCCCTAGGCTTTTTGCCGCACACGCACACCGGGAAGTCCGGCGGGCAGGTACAGCCCTGGGTCCAGGAGGCGAAAGCGGTCTTGACCAGCCTGTCCTCCAGCGAATGGAAGGAGATGACGGCGATCCGCCCGCCGGGAGCCAGCAGGTCCAGGGCGGAGGCCAGCAGCCGCTCCACCTCGCCCAGCTCGTCGTTGACGGCGATGCGGATGGCCTGGAAGGACCGCTTGGCGGGGTGCTGCTTTTCCCGCCTGGCCTTGGCCGGCATGGCGCTTTTGATAAGCTCCGCCAGCTCCGATGTGGTGTCAACGGATTTCCCTTCACGGGCCTTGACGATGGCGGCGGCGATGGGTCCCGCGTACCGCTCCTCCCCGTAGTCCCAGAGGATGCGTTTCAGCTCCTCCCGGCTCCAGCCGTTCACCACGTCCCGGGCGGTGAGGGAGGCGCTCTGATCCATCCGCATATCCAGCGGGGCGTCGTTCAAATAGGAGAAGCCTCTGGCGGCCTCGTCCAGCTGGGGGGAGGACACCCCCAGGTCGAACAGCATCCCGTCCACGGAGGGAACGCCGAGACGGTCCAGGACGGCGGCGATGTCGCCGAAATTCCCCCGGACCAGGGTCACCCGGTCCATCAGGGGGCCAAAGAGGGCGGGGGCGGCGTCGATGGCGGCCCGGTCCCGGTCCACGGCGATAAGCCGTCCGGTGGTCAGCCGCCTGGCGATCTCCCGGGAGTGGCCCGCCCTGCCCAGGGTGCCGTCCACGTAAGTGCCGCCGGGGCGGATATCCAGCCCCTCCAGGCACTCGTTCAGCAATACGGGCTTGTGGGTGTATTCCATCTCAGATCCCCAGCGTCTCCATCAGGCTGGCGATGTTCTCCGGGTTGAGCTGCTCGCGGGTCTTTTCCTTCCAGCTCTCCGCGTTCCAGATCTGGGCCCGGTCGTTGTTGCCGGTGATGACCACGTCCCGGTCGATGCCGGCGTAGTCCTTCAGATAGGAGGGCACCTGGAACCGCCACTGCTTGTCCACCTCGCAAAGCTGCGCGGAGGCGAAGAACACGTCCATCTTGGCGGCGTCGGTGGTGGAAAGTTCGGACACCCGGGCGCGGAGCCTGTCCCACGCCTCCATGGGGTAGAGGGTCAGGTTCTTCTTCACGCCCACGGAGAGGTAGAACACCTTGCCCAGCCTGTCCCGGAGCTTGGAGGGCACGATGAGACGGCCGGCGGTATCCAGGCTGTGTTCGTAGGTCCCCGTCATGCCGTTCCCTCCAATCCTCTCCAAATTTAAGTGGATTTACTCCATTTCACTCCAATCTGTTCTCAGTATACTCTACCCCGCTTGGAAATGCAAGAACTTTTTTTCGCAGAAATGCCGGGATTTTGCTCAAAAATCCCGGCATTTCATAAATTCAAACAGATGTTTCATTCTCGCGCACACGGTCTTGTGTCCCATATCCAGGACACCACAAGATGTAGTAAAAACGCAAAAAACACCGCCGCGAAAAATTTTTCGCGGCGGCGCTGTTCCTGTTTAAACGGGGGCGGAGGCGCTCACTGGTCGGCCTCGGCGTCATAGAGCTTCCTGCCGGACTGGTTCTGCTGCTGCACGTGGGCGGGAGGGGTCAGGCTGTCCATGGCGGAGCGGAAATCGCTGTGGACCTTGCGCATCTCGGCGTGGGCGTCGGCCAGGGCCTCCTCGGTGCGGAGGAGCAGATTGTCGCAGTAGTTGTTGGCCCGGTCCTTGACCTCCCAGCCCTGGGCCTCGGCCTGCTTGAGGATCTCACTCGCCTTCTGCCGGGCCTGCCGGACCACCTCGGTCTCGCTGACCATCTGGCTGGCCTCCTGCTCGGCCCGCTTCTTGATCTCCTCGGCCTCCCGTCTGGCGGCGGCCACGAACTCGGCCCTGGCGTTGAGGATCTTCCGGGCCTCGGCCAGCTCCACCGGGAACTGGGCCTTCACGTCCTCGATGATGTCCAGGGCCTTGTCCCGCTCGATGACGCACTTGCCGCTGCTCAGGGGGGCGTTTTTCGCCTCGTCGATCATATCGAACAGCATATCCATCAATTCATCCACGCCGGTCGCCATTTGTCATCTCTCCTTATTTGAATGGTATGTAAAGTCGTTTCCGCAGGGGTCCTAACTGCCCCGCACCTTGCGCTCCACGTCGCTGATGATCTGCCGGGGCACAAAGTCGGACAGGTCGGCTCTGTACCGGGCCATCTCCTTCACCACGGTGGAGGACAGGTAGGCGTATTTGGGGCTGGTGTACAGAAAGACGGTGTCCAGCTTGTTGTAGAGCTTGGCATTGATCATGGCCATCTGGATCTCGGCCTCGTAGTCGGACACCGCCCGCAGGCCCTTCACCAGCACTCTGGCCCGGTGCGCCTTGGCGTAGTCGGCCACCAGACCGACGGTATAGTCCACCTTCACGTTGGACAGCTCCTCGGTGACCCTGCGGATGAGGTCCACCCGCTCCTCCGCGGAGAACAGGCCCCGGTCCTTGGCGGAGTTGACGCACACGCACACGATGAGTTCGTCGAACATGGCGGCGGCCCGCTTGATGACGTTCAGATGCCCCAGAGTCACCGGGTCGAAGCTGCCGGGATAAATGGCTCTCTTCATGGAACTCACGCCTTCCTCCGGTACAGGGTCACCTTGGTCTTCCCGTACCGGTACTCCCGCCCCTTCTCATAGGGCTCAGGCAGGCCGGGGAGAGTGCTCTCCGCCGGACTTTCGCACACTATTATACCATTTCCCGCCACAATGTCAATCGCCGCGATGCGCTCCAGCGCCTTTTCCAAATCGCCGGAGGCGTAGGGCGGGTCCAGGAAGACGAGGCCGTACTTCTCCCCCGCCCGGTCCAGGAAGGCGGCAAAGTCCTTCTGATGGAATCCGGCCCGGTCCGAAAAGCCGCAGCTCTCCGCGTTCCGCCGGACGATCTTCATGGCGGCGGGGTTGCTGTCCACAAAGTCGCACCACGCCGCCCCCCGGGACATCGCCTCGATACCCAGCTGGCCGGTGCCGGCGAACAGGTCCAGCGCCCGCCGGCCCTCGATATCGAACTGGATGGCGCTGAACAGCCCCTCCTTCACCCTGGAGGTGGTGGGCCTGGTGTCCAGGCCGGGCAGCTCCTCCAGCCTCCGGCCCCGGGCCGTCCCCGTGATGACGCGCATGGCGGTTCACTCCTCTGTCTTCGGATTCAGATGGGCCGTGACCGCCTCTGCGGTCTTCCGCCCCACCACGGCGGCCAGTTCCTCCGCCGAGGCGGCTTTGATGGCCTTGACGCTCTTGAATGTTTTGAGCAGCGCGGCCTTCTTTTTCGGCCCCACGCCGGGGATCTCGTCCAGGGCGGAGCCCTTCATGTGCCCCTGCTGCCGCTTGCGGTGGAACTCGATGGCCGCCCGGTGGGTCTCCTCTTGGATGCGGCCCACCATGGCGAAGACGGCCTGGTTCTGCTGGACGCCGATCTCCCGGCCGTCCCCGGCCACCAGCGCTCTCGTGCGGTGGCGGTCGTCCTTCACCATGCCGAACACCGGCACACGGATATCCAGCTCCGCCAGGGCCTCCGCCGCCGCCGCCACCTGGCCCGCGCCGCCGTCCATCAGCAACAGGTCGGGCAGGGTAGAAAACTTCTCGTCCCTGTCCAGGTAACGGCGAAAGCGGCGCTCCACCACCTGCCGCATGGAGGCGTAGTCGTCGGCGTGGGCCATGTCCTTCAGGATGAACAGCCGGTAGTCCCGCTTCAGGGGCTTGCCGTCGATGTGGACGGTCATGGAGGCCACGATGTCGGCGCTGCCGGTGTTGGAGATGTCGAAAGCCTCGATGCGGTGGGGCGGGGCCTCCAGCCCCAGCAGGCCGCCCAGCGCCTCGGTGAGCCTGGAGCGGCGCTCCTCGGCGGTGGTGGCCCGGAGAACCTCCTCCTGGGCGTTCTCACAGGCCATGCGGGTGAGTTCCGCCTTGCTCCCCCGCTGAGGGACAAGAAGTTCCACCTTATGGCCCGCCCTGTCGGCCAGCAGCCGGGCCAGGTCCTCCCTGCCCTCGAAGTCCAGGGGCAGCAGGATCTGCCGGGGCAGATGGCCCCGCGCCGTGTAATACTGGGCGGTGAGGGCCGCCACCGTCTCCCCCTCGTCCTCCTCCAGGGGGACGGACAGCAGCTCCCAGTCCTTGGCGGCCAGTTCCCCCCGGAGGTAGTGGAGCACCACGAAGCAGCTCTTGGCCTCTCCCCGGTGATACCCCACCACGTCGGTGTCGGCAAAGGCCCCCGCCACCGCCTTCTGCTTGGTGGATAATATTTGAAGGTCCCGGATGCGGTCCCGGAGCTGGGCGGCCTTTTCAAATTGCAGATCCTCCGCCGCCTGTTCCATCCGGGCGGTGAGCTCCCCCACCACCTCGTCCAGCCGGCCCTCCAGCAGGCGCACCGCCTGGCCGATGGCCGCCCGGTACTGGCTCTGGTCCATCTGGGGGCGGCAGTAGCCGTCGCACACCCCCATGTGGTAGTTGAGGCAGGGCCTCTCCCTGCCGATGTCCCTGGGGAACTTTCTGGCGCAGGACGGCAGCCTGAGGGCGGTGCGGAGGGCGTCGATCACATCGTGGCTGGCGCTGCGGCTGCCATAGGGGCCGAAGTACCTGGCCCCGTCCTGGGCCTCTTTGGCGGCCAGGGAGAATTTCGGGTACTCCTCCTGGACGGACAGGCGGATGAAGGGGAAGCCCTTGCTGTCCTTCAGGAGGATATTGTACCGGGGCATATGCCGCTTGATGAGGGCGCACTCCAGCACCAGCGCCTCGAACTCCGACTGGACCACGATCACGTCGAAATGGTCGATCTGGCTGACCATCATCCTGGTCTTGGCGTTGTGCCGCTCCTGGTCCTGAAAGTACTGGCTCACCCGGTTCTTCAGGGCCTTGGCCTTGCCCACGTAGATGACTTCGCTCCTGGCGTTCTGCATGATGTAGACGCCGGGCTTCAGGGGCAGGGCGTGGGCCTTGTCCCGCAGCTCCTCAAAGGTCATCGTCCTCCCCCCTTCCCTTTTCAACAGGATACCAGATGGGACACGGCCCCGTCAAGATTTTTATGTAAATCAGTGGGAACGAAAAAAAGCGGGACCTGGAAGACCCAAGTCCCGCTCTGTTGTCGGTCGTTTACTCGGAAAAATCGGAATTGATGAGCTCCACCAGCGCGTTGATGGCGGCCTCCTCGTCGGGCCCGTCGGCGATCAGGTTGATGACGGTCCCCTTCACGATCCCAAGGGAAAGGACGCCCAGGAGGCTCTTGGCGTTGACCCGGCGCTCGTCCTTTTCCACCCAGATGGAGCTTTTGTACTCGTTGGCCTTCTGGATAAAGAAGGTGGCGGGGCGGGCGTGGAGACCGACCTGGTTGCTGACCGTAGTCTCTTTCATGAACATGGCGTTACCCTCCATACTCTCACGTTGGGGCGAAGCGAAGCCCCACTCTGAACTTGCGCAACGTAAGCATAGCAGATTTGAGGGCGCACCGTCAACGGCAGTTTGCACAAATATAAAGGACAAGTATGTTGATTATTCCGCTAAGAATGGGGAGAGCGGGGCACCTTTTCCCCTATTTCAGCGTCACGATGGTCACGCCGTCCTCCCCCTCGCCGTAGACGCCGGGGCGGAACTCCTTTACATACCGGCTCTTTTTCAGGTGCTCCCGCACCGCCTTGCGCAGCGCGCCGGTGCCCTTTCCGTGGATGATCCGGGCGGTCTCCAGCTTGCCCATGAGGGCGGCGTCCAGGAAATTATCCACCTCCGCCAGGGCCTCCCCGGCGGTCATGCCCCGGATGTCCAGCTCCGCCTTGGCGGCCGCCGCCCGGAACTCGTGCCGCACCGAGGCCGCTCTCGCCCTGTCCCGCCGGCTCTGCTGTTTCCGGGCGGTGACGTCCTCCAGCACCCGCACCTCGTCCTGCCGGGCCTTCATCTTCAAGATGCCCGCCTGGAGCTGGAGGGTGCCGTCCCTGTTGACGGCGGTCACCTCCGCCTGGGTGCCCATCTTCACCAGCTCCACCGTGTCCCCGGCGACGGCGTCCCGTGTGGGGGGCGGGGCGGGCAGCTCCTCCGGTCGGATGCCCAGGCTGTCCTCCGCCTGGTTGAGCCTGTGGCGCAGCTCGGCCCGCTGGTCGTTGTCATCCACCCAGGTCCGGGCCTCCTCCTGGCGGCGGCGCATCTCGTTGAGTTCTTTGAAGACGCTGTCGGCGGCGTCCCGTGCCTCGTTGAGGATGGCCCTTGCCTCCGCCTGGGCCCGCTCGGTGGCCTTTCGCCGCTCCTCCTCGATGCGGGAGCGGTACTCCTCCGCCTGGGCGCGGGCCTCCTCCATCTCCCGGCGGAGGCGTGCGGCGGCCTCCTTCTCCTTCTCCATCTGCTGGCGCTGCTGCTCCAGCTGGCTCAGCACGTCCTCGAAGCGGATGTTTTCCGCGTCCACCCGGTCGGCGGCCTTTTGGATGATATAGTCGGGCAGGCCCAGCCGCTTGGAGATGGCGAAGGCGTTGGACTTGCCGGGGATGCCGGTCAATACGCGGTAGGTGGGGGCCAGGGTCTCCACGTCGAACTCGCAGGAGGCGTTCTGGACGCCGGGGGTGGTCATGGCGTAGACCTTCAGTTCGGCGTAGTGGGTGGTGGCGGCCACGGCGGCCCCCAGGCCCCGGGCCGACTCGATGATGGCGGCGGCCAGGGCGGCCCCCTCCACCGGGTCGGTGCCGGCGCCCAGCTCGTCGAACAGGATCAGCGTGCCGTCGTCCGCCTGGTCCAGGATGGCCACGATGTTGGTCATGTGGGAGGAGAAGGTGGACAGGGACTGGTCGATGGACTGCTCGTCGCCGATGTCGGCCAGTACCTTGGTACAAACCTTCACGGCGGAGCCGTCGGCGGCGGGGATGTGGAGGCCGCACTGGGCCATGAGGGTCAGCAGGCCCAGGGTTTTCAGAGTCACCGTCTTGCCGCCGGTGTTGGGGCCGGTGATGACCAGGGTGTCGAAGGTCCCGCCCAGGGACAGGTCGTTGCGCACCGCCGTCTTGGGGTCCAGCAGAGGGTGCCGGGCCTTGATGAGTTGGATGTGGTCCCCCAGCGCCGGCTCCATGCAGCCCATCGCGGAGGACAGCCTGGCCCGGGCGAAAATGCAGTCCAGGGCGATGAGGGTGCGGTAGTCGTCCTCGATATCCGTTTTGAAGGAGGCGCAGTCGGCGGACAGCTCGGCCAGGATGCGCTCGATCTCCTTCTGCTCCTTGGCCTGAAGCTCCCGCAGCTCGTTGTTGGCGTTGACCACTCCCATGGGCTCGATGAAGAAGGTGGAACCGGAACCGGACACGTCGTGGACAAGCCCCGGGATGTCGTTTTTGTGCTCGCTCTTCACGGGGACCACGAACCGCCCGCCCCGCATGGTGATGATGGCCTCCCGCAGGTATTTGGCCTGGCTGGAGGAGATGAGGCGGTTCAGCACATCCCGCACCTTGCCGGCGGCGGCCCGGATGTGCCGGCGGATGTCGGCCAGCTCCGGGGAGGCCGCGTCGGCGATCTCCTCCTCGCTGAGGATGGAGCCGGTGATCTTGTCCTCCAAAAACCGGTTGGCGGTGAGGGAATCGAAGTAGCCGTCCAGCACGGTGCCGCTCCCGGCCCCGTACTCCCTCACATTTCGGGCGCAGCGCAGCACCAGGGCCACGTCCAGCAGCTCTTTCGTGTTCAGGGCGCCCCCCCGGTCGGCCCGGCTCAGGGGCAGCTCTACCGGCCTGATGCCGGCCAGCCCCGGCGTGCCGTGCTTCACCAGCAGGTCGAAGGCGGCGGAGGTCTGCCTTTGCAGGCGCTGTACGTCGCTCTTCACCACGGCGGGGCGCAGGGCCAGGCAGGCCTCCCTGCCCTCCTCGGTGGCGGCCTCGTCGGCCAGCATGGCAAGCACCTTGGGCAGCTCCAGCGTCTCGATGGATTTTTCAAACAGTTCGGTCATGGAATGCTCCTTTATGTCGTCAGGCTCTTGTAAAAGTCCAGGGTGCGGAAGCCCCGCTCCAGCCGGGTCATCAGGTACGCCTCGGAGGCGTCCCCCAGCAGCCGGAGGCCCTCCCCCTCCAGCCGGAAGGACAGGATGCGCCTGCGCTCGCTCCACACGATGTGCCGCAGGGCGGCCAGGGCCGCCGGGGTCAGGGGCATGGACACCCCCTCGCCCAGGGCCTCCCGGCAGGCGGCGCAGCAGAGAAGCCCCTCACCCAGATGGATGCGTGGCTCCTCCGGGTCCTTTTTCCCGCAGACCGCGCAGGCGTCCAGCTGGGGTTCGTACCCCGCCAGGGCCATCGCCCGCCACTCGAAGGCGGTCTTGACCTGGGCAAGGGGCAGGTCCATCCTGTCCAGGGCGTGGAGGCAGTTGAGCGTCAGCGCCAGCAGCTCCGGCTCGGGCTGGCCCTCCTCGGCCAGCAGCTCCGCCGCCTCGGCGAACCAGCTTGCCAGGGCCAGTCTGTCCAGGTCCGCCCGGATCCCCTCAAACAGCCGCTCGGCGGCGGTCTCCTTCACCGACCAGCGGCCCCGGTACTCATAGAGGGTGAACTCCCCCCAGCACAGCAGCTGGCAGGCGGCGGCGATGGGGCTGCCCTTCTTCCGGCACCCCCGGGCGGACAGGGTCAGCTTGCCCTCCCGCTCGGTGAGGACGGTCAGTATCTTGTCCGATTCCTTGTAGTTGACCTCCCGCAGAACGAGGGCCATGGTGGTCATGTGCATGATGGTCTCCTATGTAGGGGCGGCCAATGGCCGCCCCGCGTCAAAACGCGCCGCCCCGCGCCTCCCGGTGAGCGGCCGCCGACGCGTCCCCCGCGGCGTCCACCGCGCAGGGGCGCACCGGATCGCCGTAGGCCGCCAGCGGCCAGAGCTGCTCCCCGCCCGCGGGCCTGTCCCCCATCTTCCGGCTCATCACCCAGGCCTCCGGCATACCGGTGGCCAAAAACAGATTCCAATACTCATTCATCTCCGCATCCCTCCTGCCCTTAGTTTGGCGGAAGGAATACGGGGTATGAGCGGTAAGTTGTGGGCTTACTCCTCCGTCCGGCCCGCTAAGTAGTCCAGCGAGACGTGGAAATAGTCGGCCATTCGCGCCGCCGTAGAGATGGTCGGTTCGGTGCCGCCTCTCTCATAGCGGCGATAAGTAGAGTACCGAATGCCCAAATCGCGTGCTACATCTTCTTGCGCACATCCCATTTTCATGCGCATTTCTCGCACCCGCTCACAAAAGGTAGCCATAAAAATTTTCCTTTCTATCTTGACTTCTTATGAAAGAGCGTTTATAATTAGTGTATCATATTTGAGCGCTCTTACATTTTCTTGCATGGGAGGTACGATCCATGGACAGACCACTCGATCTATTATACAGCGACTGCATGGAGAACTTCAACCAACTCCTGCGCATGATGGACCCGGATGAACTCCACGCCTATCACGAGTGCGGGGAGCGCCTGGCCGTCCAGGAGAAAGAGCTGGCGAAAGCGCTCAGCCGGGAGCGGCTGGAGTGGTACACCGACCTGCGGGCGGAACAGGAAGGCTATCTGGAGCGGGCGCTGTTCCGCCGGGGGCTGGCCCTGGGCCTGTACCTGTCCGCGCTGGCCCTGCGCTAATCCTCCGTATATCCGAAATTTTGGATGGCCGCGGGATTGTCCCTCCAGTTCTCCTTCACCTTCACCCAGGTCTGGAGGTACACCTTCTCTCCCATGAACCGCTCCATGTCCTCCCGTGCGCCGGTGGAAATTTTTTTCAGCATGGCGCCCTTCCTGCCGATGATGATCCCCTTGTGGGACTCCTTCTCGCAGTAGATGGTCACCGAGCAGTCGATGATATCGTCGTCCCGCTGGGAGAATTTCGTCACCTCCACGGCCACGCCGTGGGGCACCTCCTTGTCCAGGGCGGTCAGCAGATGCTCCCGGACGATCTCGGACATCATCTGCCGCTCGCTCTGGTCGGAGGTCATGCCGTCGGGGAAGAGCCTGGGGCCCTCGGGCAGCCAGCCCGCCAGCTCGGCGAGCAGCTCCTCCACCCCGTCGCCGGTCCGGGCGGAGATGGGCATCACCATGTCCCAGTCCAGGGCGGCGGAATAGGCCCCGATGACGGAGAGCAGCTTCTCCTTCTCCCCCACCGTGTCGATCTTGTTGATGACCAGGCCGGCCCGGACGCCCAGCTTCTTCTGCTGCCGGATGCGCCCGATCAGCTCCTCCTCTGGGCCGCCGATGTGGGGAACGGGCTCCGCCACCAGCAGGATGCCGTCCACATCCGCCACCGACTGGCCCACCGTCCTGACCATGTAGTCCCCCAGCCGGGTGCGGGCTTTGTGGAGGCCAGGCGTGTCCACGAACACGAACTGGCAGTCCCCCCGGACGGCCACCGCGCAGATGCGGTTCCGGGTGGTCTGGGGCTTGGGGGAGACGATGGCCACCTTCTCCCCCGCCAGGGCGTTGGCCAGGGTGGACTTGCCCACGTTGGGCCGGCCGCAGATGGTGATGAATCCCGATTTTTTGATGTCGCTCATGCAGATGATCCTCAACTTTCTTTGGTATGGTTCGCGACTCCCCGCCCCTGCGGGGCGGGGCAGTCACAAACACAGATTTTTCGCGGCGTTGAGCGTTGCCGCTGTTTTTACCGTGTCAGGCCCAGCTCGGCCATGACGGCCTCCTCCCGCGCCCGCATTTGGGCCTTCTGCGGCCCCTCGTCCAAATGGTCGTACCCCAGCAGGTGCAGGGTGGAGTGGACCGCCAGATAGGCCAGCTCCCGCCGCTCCGAATGGCCGTACTCCTTGGCCTGGGCCTTCGCCCGCTCCAGGGAGATGACCATGTCCCCCAGGGGCACCAGGCCGGAGCCGGGGTCAGCGTCCCCGGCGGGGTCGGGCAGGACCCCCGGCGTCAGCTCCAGAGCCGGGAAGGACAGCACGTCGGTGGGGGCGTCCACGTTCCGCATCTCTTTGTTGATGGCGTGGATGCGGTTGTCGTCGGTGACGGACACGTCGATCTCGCAGGGGAAGTCCACCCCCTCGGCGGCCAGGGCGGCGCGGACGGCCTTCCGCAGAAAGGCGCGGGCGCTGTCGCTGACCCCCGGCACGTCGGCGGTGACGGGGATGTAATGCCGCTTTGCCATCACTTTTTCCCCTTCCCGCCGGTCTTTGCGTTCTCGTAGTCCTCGTAGGCCTTGATGATCCGCTGGACGATGACGTGGCGCACCACATCGGCCTCCCCCAGCCGGCAGATCCCGATGTCCTCCACATCCCGCAGCACCCGCATGGCCTCTTTGAGGCCGCTGGCCTTGTCGGCGGGCAGGTCGATCTGGGTCACGTCGCCGGTGATGACCGCCTTGGAATTGAACCCCATGCGGGTGAGGAACATCTTCATCTGCTCCCTGGACGTGTTCTGGGCCTCGTCCAGGATGATGAAGGAGTCGTCCAGCGTGCGCCCCCGCATATAGGCCAGGGGGGCCACCTCGATGTTCCCCCGCTCCACGTATTTCTGGTAGGTCTCCGCCCCCAGCATATCAAAGAGGGCGTCGTACAGAGGGCGCAGGTAGGGGTCCACCTTGGACTGGAGGTCGCCAGGGAGGAAGCCCAGCCGCTCCCCCGCCTCCACCGCAGGCCGGGTGAGGATGATGCGGTTGACCTGCTTGTCCCGGAAGGCGGCCACGGCGGCGGCCACCGCCAGATAGGTCTTGCCCGTGCCGGCGGGGCCCACGC
>CANQKJ010000026.1 GCA_947624465.1 uncultured Oscillospiraceae bacterium | reverse complement strand
CCCTGTTCGCTTTTGTGCCAACTTAAGTATACAGGTTAATCCACGCTTTACAAGGCGGAGTCATTTTATATTATCTTCGCCGCCATGGGGCCATACTCCCTGCTGGCGGCGGCCCTGCTGGCCCTGGCAGTGTGGTTCGGGTATCAGCCCGCGCCCATCCAGATCGAACTGGAGGGCGCGGCCCCGCCCCTCAGGAGGGGTGAACTGGCCTTTTACGCCGTGCTGTTCTGTCTGTGTCTGCTCACCGTGGCCAAAGTCCTGTCCTGCTGGGCGCTGCTGGCCCTAGTGGTGCTGGCGGTGCTGCTGAAGGACCGCCGGCTGCTGCTCCAGGTGGACTACTCCCTGCTGGCCACCTTCGTGTTCCTGTTCATCTTCGTGGGGAATATGGGGCGGTTCGGGCCCTTCCGGGACCTGGTGCAGTCCCTGGTGGAGGGCCGGGAGCTGGTCACCGCCGCCGCCCTCAGCCAGATCATCAGCAACGTGCCGGCGGCCCTGCTGCTGTCCGGCTTCACCGACCGGTGGACCGCCCTGCTGGCGGGGGTGAACATCGGCGGCCTGGGGACGCTGATCGCCTCCATGGCCAGCCTCATCTCCTACAAGCAGGTGGCCCTCCGCGCCCCGGAGCAGAAGGGACGGTATCTGCTGATCTTTACCCTGTGGAACGTGGGGTTCCTGGCGGCGCTGCTGGCGCTGGCGTGGATCATACGATAGTCAAAGCGCAAGAAAGCCCCGCCTCACGGCGGGGCTTTCGGCGTATTTGGGACCTGGATTACTTGTGGTCCACCTTGTACATGTGCTCGATGAGGTCCAGCACCTTGTGGGAGTAGCCCATCTCGTTGTCGTACCAGGAGACGACCTTCACGAAGGTGTCGGTCAGGTACACGCCGGCCTCGGCGTCGAAGATGGAGGTGCGGGGGTCGCCCAGGAAGTCGCTGGAGACGACGGCCTCGTCGGTGTAGCCCAGAACGCCCTTCAGCTCGCCCTCGGAAGCCTTCTTCATGGCGGCGCAGATGTCAGCCTTGGTGGCGGGCTTCTCCAGGTTGCAGGTCAGGTCCACCACGGACACATCCAGGGTGGGGACGCGCATGGAGATGCCGGTCAGCTTGCCGTTCAGGGCGGGGATGACCTTGCCCACGGCCTTGGCGGCGCCGGTGGAGGAGGGGATGATGTTGCCGGAGGCGGCGCGGCCACCGCGCCAATCCTTCACAGACACGCCGTCAACGGTCTTCTGGGTGGCGGTGGTGGAGTGGACGGTGGTCATCAGGCCTTCCTTGATGCCGAAGTTGTCGTTCAGCACCTTGGCGATGGGGGCCAGGCAGTTGGTGGTGCAGGAGGCATTGGACACGAAGGTCATGTCGGGGGTGTACTTGTCCAGGTTGACGCCGCACACGAACATGGGGGTGTCGTCCTTGGAGGGGGCGGACATGACGACCTTCTTGGCACCGGCGTCGATGTGGGCCTGGGCCTTCTCCTTGGTCAGGAACAGGCCGGTGGACTCCACGACGTACTCAGCGCCCAGCTCGCCCCAGGGGATCTCGGCGGGGTTCTTCTTGGCGAAGACGGGGATGGTCTTGCCGTTGACCACGATGCCCTGCTCGTTGGAGGAGACCTCGGCCTTGAACTGGCCGTGCATGGTGTCGTACTTCAGCATATAGGCCAGGTAGTCGGGGGCGCACAGGTCGTTGATGCCCACGATGTCGATGTCGGGATGGCCGATGCTGGCGCGGAAGACCATACGGCCGATACGGCCAAACCCGTTAATACCTACTTTGATGCTCATTGGTATCACTCCTAAAATAATTTGATTGGAAACGCGCAGTGTTATTATAGCGCATTTATATGGGCTTGGGAAGAGGGTATTGTGAAAAAATTTTCAAACTTTTCGCCGGTGTTTCCAGTTTTTTTGCCGGAAACAGGCCCTGTCGCGCCGTCAGTGGGCGTTCTCGTCGATGAACTCTGGCTCCAGTTTGGAGTAGGCGATCTTCTGGGCGCTGTACAGGGAGAACTTGCCGCTGAGCAGAAAGCTCACCGCAGCGGCCAGGGCGAAGTACAGCACGTTGGCCCCACCGAACAGCTCCAGGCTCAGCAGCAGGGAGGCCATGGGGCAGTTGACCACCCCGCAGAACACGGCGATCATGGCCAGGGCCGCCCCGAACACCGGGTCCAGCCCCAGCAGGGGGGAGACCGCCGCGCCGAAGGTGGCCCCCACGAAGAAGGAGGGCACGATCTCGCCGCCCCGGTAGCCCGCCCCCAGGGTGACGGCGGTGAACAGCATTTTGAGGGCGAAGGCCCAGGGCGCCGCCTGCCCCGCCCCCAGGGCCAGCATGATGGTGTGGGTGCCGGCGCCGTTGTAGTCGCCGCTGCCCTCGATCGCCGTCAGAAGGATGACCAGCACGCCGCCCACAACGATGCGGACGTACTGGTTGGGCAGGTACTTCTGGTACAGATGGGCGGTCTTGTGCATGAGTACGCAAAAGACGATAGACACCACCGCCGCCAGCACCGCCAGGGCCCCCACCCGGAGCATCACCGGGAGGCCCAGCTCGGGTCCCAGAGTGAGGGTGGGGAACTCCTCCGCCTCCACGCCGACGAGCTGGGTGACCCGGAGGGCCGTCAGCGCCGACACGATGCAGGGGAACAGGGCGGAGTACTGGAAGATGCCCACGCTCACCACCTCCAGGGCAAAGACGGCGGCGGCCAGCGGCGTGCCGAACAGGGCGGCGAACAGCCCCGCCATGCCGCACTGGACGATGGTCTTGAAGCTGTTCTCCCCCAGCCGGAACAGCCGCCCCACGCCGGAGGCCAGCGCCCCGCCGATCTGGAGGGCGGCCCCCTCCCGGCCGGCGGAGCCGCCGCACAGGTGGGTGAGGACGGAGGCGATGAAAATCAGGGGGGCCAGCCGCAGGGGAGGCCGGTCCTCCCCCCGGACGGAGGCGATGATCTGGTTGGTGCCGCTGTCGTTCTCCATGCCGGCGGCCCGGTAGAGGAACACGATGACCAGGCCCGCGATGGGCAGCAGGAACACCAGCCAGCCGTGGGCCGCCCGGAGTTCCGTCACGGCGGTGACGGAGGCGCTGAACGCCGCTCCCACCAGCCCGCAGAGGCCGCCCACGATCAGCCCCAGCCCCAGCCACTTCAACAGGGTCACGATGGACGCCCAGGCGGATCTGGCCGCGGGTCCGAACCGATGCTCCATGGAGACGCCCCCTTCCGAAAATCATTGCCCCTATTGTAATCTATCGGGCGGAATTTCGCAAGCAAAAATACGCCCCTCCGATACGGAGAGGCGTATTTCGCATAAATATCACGCCGGGTCATTGACCACGCCCACGAACAGGGGCAGCCCGGCGGGGCCGGTGATGGCGAACACAAAGGGCCGGTCCACCGTGAACTCCACCGTGTCGCCGGGAGGCGCGGGGGCTCCCGCCGCCGCGTCGAGGATGGTGTAGGCGGCGGCCTCCACCTTCTCCTCCTCCACGATGACCCGGGCGGCGTGCTTGGCCTGGGACACGTATACCAGCGGCAGGTCGGTGAGGGGGGTGAAGTTGGCGGCGTCCATGTCGAACACGTCGGTGACGCCCAGCTCTCTCAGCCCGTCGATGAGGTCGATGCCGCAGGACACGTCGAACTTGGGCAGGGTCAGGCGGATGTCGTAGCGCCCGGACCCGCCCCAGGGATAGGTGGTGACGCCGGTCTCCAGGTCCCACTCCCCGGCGCTGCCCCAGTCGGTGGTCAGGAAATCCATGGCCTCGCCGGAGGCGATCAGCTCATCCGGGGCGGTGCCCTCATCGGGCAGGAGGACCCACATCTGATAGCCGTTGTCCTCAAAGTCCAGGCAGACCGCTCCGAACCGCTCCGCCCAGTAGTATTGGCCCTCCATGGACTTGTGCATCAGGTCGGCGGTCACGTCGCCGCCCGGCGTGTGGAAGTCGCCGGGGGCGGTGCGGTCCGGATCGAAGGGATCGGCCCACCTGGCCTGATAGTACAGGGTGGATACTAGGGCGATGACGGTGGCGGGGTGCAGCGTCAGGTCCTGGGAGTAGTTTTTCAGCAGGCCGTGGGTCTGGCCGTCGATCCAGTCCCGGAGGGCCTGGTCATACTCCGGGGTGCCCGCCTCGCCGGAAAAGGCGGAGGCGTAGTAGTCGCCCGCCAGCCGGTCCAGCGTACTTTGGACGTAGTGGCCGTCGAAGGTGTCGTTGAGCCACATGGAGTTGGCCAGGATGGAGGCGGTCTGCCCGTCGTCCCGGTAATCGTCCACCCACAGGTCGTGGGCGATGGAGCGCGCGTCCTCGATGGAGTCCGCCCCCAGCAGGGCCAGCAGCTGATCCCGGCTCTCCCCACCGGCGGTCTCCGCCAGCATGGACAGCGCCAGATAGATGTTCAGCGGGGAGTACACCCGGTTCTCCCCCTCCCCGCCGGAGAGGAACTGTTTGGCGGTGGCGGTCAGGTAATCGTCCAGCAGGCCGCCATAGTCCCGGCCGGAGGAGAGGGCGCCCACGCTCTTCGCCCACTTCCGCCGGGCGTCATAGTAGCGGTCAGTGTCCAGCACGCCCGCCACCACGTAGTCGGTGTCCTTGGGGCAGGGGACCATCTCGGGGTACTCAGCGGCGGCCAGGGCCACGGCCTTTCCCGAGCCCTTGTAGCCCGGCGTGCCGGGAATGGGGTCCGCCTTCTGCACGGTGGTGCGCCGGAAGGGCCCGCCCGGCCAGAACACCACCCCGGCGGCTACGGCGATGACCAGCACCACGGCCACAACAACGATCCAGATACGGCGCTTTTTTGGTCTCTGTTCCATCCTTGCTCCTCCTTTCGCATTTACGGGTGGTTGACCACGCCCACGAACAGGAGCTGCCCCGTCTCGCTCTCGATGGCGAACAGGAAGGGCCGGTCCAGGGTGAAGTCGATGGTCTCATCCGGGAAAAATGCCCCCAACTTGTCGGAGATAAAGGTAAAGGCGGCGGCCTCCACCCCCTCCTCGTCCAGGGTGACACGGGCGGCGTGTTCCGCTTTGGAGACGAACAGCCCTGCCAAATCGGTCAGGGGGGTGAAGTCGGAGACGGCGCTGTCGAACACGTCGGTGACCCCCAGCGCTTTCAGCCCTTCGATCAGGTCCAGGTCGGAGGCCACGTCGAATTTGGGCACGGACAGGTCGATTTGTAAAAACTTCTGCTCCGGCCAGTCCCCCTTATCGGCGGCCAGGAACTCCGCCGCCGCGCCAGAGGCCAGCAGCTCGTCCACAGACACCCCCTCGTCAGGCAGCAGGAGCCACATGGAGCCGCCCTCTCCGAAGGGCTTCTCCACCGCGCCGAACCCCTCGCCCCGGTAGTAACTCCCCGTGTCGGTCTGGTGGAGGTAAGCGGCGGTCACGTCGCCATCGGGGGCGTGGAACAGGTCCTCGGTGTTCTGTTCCGGGGAGAATTCGTCCGTCCAGCGGGCCTTGAAGTGGATGGTGGTCACCAGGGCCAGCACCGTCTCCGGGTCCAGGGCCAGCTTGCCGGAGGCGTCCTTCAACAGGCCGCCGGTCTGGTCGTCGATCCAGCCCCGCAGGGCCTTGTTGTAGTCCTCGCTGCCCATTTCCCCGGAAAAGGCGGAGGCATAGTAGTCCTTTGCCAGCGTGTCCAGGGTATCCTGATGATAGGCGCCCTCTAAATCGTCGTTTAGCCACAGGGAAGCGGCCAGCAGGGAGGTCTCCGCCCCGTCGTCCCGGTAGTTGGCCTGCCACAGGCCGGAGGCCCGCTGCCGCAGGGTCTCCACGCTGTCGGCGTCCAGCAGGTCCAGGAGCTGCTGGCGGCTGCTGCCGCCGGCGGTCTCCGCCAGCATGGACAGGGCCAGGTACACGTTCAGAGGGGAGAACACCCGGTTTTCCCCGCCGCTGTTCCCCAAAAACTCCGGCAGGGCGGCGGCGCAGAAGGGCGCCAGCCCGTCCTCCGCCGGGGCCAGGGCCTGACGGGCCCTCACATCCGCCTCCCAGGCGTGATAGGCGGCGGAGTCGTCCGAGCTGGGATAGGGGACCGTCTCCGGGTACACCGCCGCCGCCAGGGGAACGGCTGCGGGGAGGTCCGCGCCCGGCTCCCCGGCCTGGGGCGGGGAGGAGGGGTCGCTCCCCGGAGCCTCGCCGGAGGCGGGGCTGCTCATGGGCGCGTCGCCGCCGAGGGCTGGCGCGCTGCCGGGGGCGGACGTACCCGCCTGGATCCCGCTGAGACGGGGGACGACCCCAACCAGCAGCACCACCGCCAGCAGGGCGGCGGCTGCCCCCAGCCAGGCCGCCCGGTGGAGGCGCTTGGCGGCCGGAGGTTCCTCGGCGGCCTTTTTCTTCAGTTCCTCGGGGGCGTGGATGCCCTCGTTGGCCTTTTTATACCGTTCCAACGCTCATACCTCCTCGTTCAGCAGGTCCCGCAGGAAGGCCCGGCCCCGGCTGAGCTGGGACTTTACCGTGCCCTCCGGCAGATCCAGGGTCCCGGCGATCTCCGCCACCGAAAGCCCCTCGAAATAGTGCAGATGGATCACCGCCCGGTATCGTGCGGGCAGGGACAGCACCGCGCTGTACACCTCGCGGTACTCGTCCTCCACCCCCACCTGGGCGGCCACCTCCAGCGGGAGGGCGCGCTTCCGCCAGGGGGAGGAGAACAGGCTGTTGGCCCGGTTCACCGTGCAGCGGATGAGCCACGCCTTGCGGTGCTCGTCGCTTTTCAGCTCGTCCTCATGGCGGAAAAAGCGCAGAAAGACCTCCTGGAACACGTCCTCCGCGTCCGGGACGTTGGCGGTGCGGGCCAGCGCCAGCCGCCACACCATGTCGCCCCAGCGCTCTACCGCCTGGGTGCGCTCCTCCTGGGTCATGGGCCTTGCCTCCTCTCTGTATCAAATACCCTGCACGGGCCGAAAAGGTTGCGCGGGATGAAAAAATATTTGAAAAAGCCCCGCCGTGAGGTACACAGCGGGGCCTGGATGGCGCTCAGTTCTGGGATTGGCCGCCGGACTTGTGGTGGCGGTGGGGCCGCCAGTGGCGGCGGTGATGGGCGGCGCCGGACGGGGCGGCGGGCTTTTCCTCCGCCGGGGCGGTCTCCCCCTGGGCGGCCGCCTGCCGGACGGCTTTGGCGGCGGGGCGCTCGGCGGCGGGCCGCTCCTGGGCGGGCCGGGCCTCTTTGCCGCCGTTTTTGCGGCGGGAGCGGGTCTTGCCCTTCTTGGGGTCCTCGGACTGGGGCTGCTCCCCCAGATAGCGGTCCAAAACGGCGGAGAGGTCAGCGGGGGCGTCCAGCCGGCGGCCGGTGCGGGCGGCCTCCGCCTGGGGATCCCGGAGCTTCTCCAGCTCGGAGGCGGGCGGAGCCACATAGTCCTCGGGCCGCCTGCCCTTGCCGGAGCGCACCACCCGGATCTCGCTGGTGAGGTAGCTCTTGGGCTGTTCGGTGGAGTCCTCCAGCTTCACCTTCACCTGTTCCTTCAGCAGGTTGACGGAGGACACCACCCCCACCCCGTCGGGGCACTCCACGAAGGAGTCCTGCCGGGGGCAGTGCTTCACCGCGTCCTCATAGGCGTCCTCCTCGTACTTGAGGCAGCACATGAGCCGCCCGCAGGTGCCGGAGATCTTGGTGGGGTTCAGGGACAGGTTCTGGGTCTTGGCCATCTTGATGGACACCGGCTGGAACTCGCCCAGGAACTGGGCGCAGCAGAAGGGCTTGCCGCAGATGCCGAAGCCGCCCAGCATCCGGGCCTCGTCCCGGACGCCGATCTGCCGCAGCTCGATGCGGACCCGGAGGATGCCGGCCAGGTCCTTCACCAGGGCCCGGAAGTCCACCCGCCCGTCGGAGGTGAAGAAGAAGATGATCTTGGAGCCGTCGAAGCTGTACTCCACATCCACCAGCTTCATCTCCAGGCCGTGCTGGCTGATGAGCTGCTGGCAGATGCGCAGAGCGTCCTTCTCCCGGCGGCGGTTGTCCCGCACCTGCTTTTCATCCTTCTCAGTGGCCAGACGCACCAGGGGGCGGAGGGGCTGGACCACCGCCTCGTCGTCGATGGCGGTGTTGCCCTTGACGCAGGTGCCGTACTCCAGGCCCTTGCCCGTCTCCACGATGACGGCCTGGCCCTCGGCTACCTGCTGGCCCAGGGGATCGAAATAGTATTGTTTTCCGCCGCTTCTGAAGCGGACGCTGATGATCTCAGTCATGGGATGTCCTCCAATATCGAAAGGATGGGGGGTCACGCCTCTTGGAACAGGGCGGCGGCGATCCAGCCCAGGGTATGCCCCGCGCCGGGGTTGAACACCGCGTTCTCCCGGCAGGCCTTCAGCGCCCGCAGGACCCGGGCGCCCCTGGCCGGATGGGCGGCCAGCCGTCTGGCGATTTGATTTTCCGTCTCTCCCAGCAGGGCGGCGAGCTGGTCGGCCCTGGGCCTTTCCAGCTCCAGAGCGGTGAGCCCCTTCGCCACCGCGAACTCGTCCCCGGTCAGCAGCAGCTCGGCCAGCTCCTCCGCCTGTTCCGACAGCTCCGGGTCCACGGGGGCCTCCTCCGGGGGGAGGGGAAAGGGCTCGCACCTGGAGCGCACCGTGTCCAGCAGTTTCCCCGGCTCGGCGGCCAGCAGCAGGAAGGCGGCGTAGGCGGGGCCGTCCTCCAGCACCTTCAGCAGGGCGTTCTGGGCGGCGGGGTTCATGGCGTCCGCCGGGTCGACGATGTATACCTTGCGCCGGCCCTCGTTGGGGCGGATATAGGCGTCGGACCGGAGGGTCCGGGCCTGGTCCACGCCGATCTCCCTCTTGTCCGGCGGCGGCCCCAGGACGGTCACGTCCGGGTGGATGCCCGCCGCGGCCTTCCGGCAGTGCCGGCACACGCCGCAGGGGACGGGGCCGTCCCCCTCGCACAGGTAAGCGGCGGCCAGACGCTTCGCCAGGGCGGCGCGGCTCTCCCCGCTGCCGCCGGTGATGAGGTAGGCGTGGGACAGGGAGGCGGGCAGATCGATATTCACGAAAAGCCCTCCTTCCGGCCATTCAGGGGCGAATTACGCTTACCAACTCACTATTATAACCTATTTGCTTCAAATAGGCCAGAGTTTTTTTCGTGATGACCTCGCCGGGGGCCACCACGGGCACCCCGGGGGGATAGGGGGCGATCTGTTCCGCCGCGATCCGGTCCTCTGACGATGCCAGCGGGACGGCCTCTCTCGGGGCGAACAGGGCCTCCCGCGGGGCGAGGGCCATGGGCGGCAAAGCGGGCGGGGGTGGACAATGGGCGGGATTTGACCAGTCCTCCGCCGCCAGCAGGCCGTCCAGCCGGGCGAACCGCTCCGGTGAGTCGGCGCAGGTGCAGATGAACACCACATGGCCCATATCCGCCAACTCGGGCAGGCAGCCCTTCTCCCGGAGGCGGTCCGCCAGGGCGAAGCCGTCCCCGCACAGGAGGGTGAGCCGGGCGGGATCCAGGGTCAGGCCGGGGACCTCCCCCAGCGCCGGATACTTCTCCCGGAGGGCAGCCGCGGAGGCCGCCGTCTCCCGGTATTTGGTGGTCCCCTCCCGCTCCATGTAGTCCCGCGCCAGGTCCAAAGCGGCCATCATCACATAGGAGGGGGACGACGAGCCGTAGAGGCTCCCCACCCGGCGGAGATCGTCCAGCGATGACCCGTTGGCGAACAGCAATGCGGTCTGCCCCGGCGCGGGCAGGGCCTTGTGGGCGGACATCACCACCGCGTCGGCGGCGGAATAGCCCTCATACCCCAGAAAGGGCAGGTGGGCGCCGTGGGCCCCGTCCACCATCAGCCTGGCCCCGTAGGCATGGCAGACCGCCGCGATGGCGGGGATATCCGACAACACGCCGTAATATGTGGGCGATGTAATACAAATCGTTTTTATTTCCGGGCGGTCATCCAGCAGTTTTTCCACCTGGTCCGGGTCGATGGGCCCGGTAACGCCCTCCCGCTCCAGCCAGGGCCGGGGAAGATAGTGGGGGGTCAGGTCCAGCAGGGCCAGGGCGTTGTAAGCCGAGCGGTGGGCCCCCCGGTCCAGGGCGACGTGTCCCCCCGCCCCCGCCAGCAGGGCCAGCCCGGCGTGGACCCCCTGGGTGGAGCCTCCGGTGAGGAACAGGCAGGCGTCGAAGCCGAACCGCTCCGCCCACAGCTCCTCCGCCGCCGCGATGGCGTCCCGCCCGCCCCCGAACAGGTCCCCGGAGAGGCCATTTTCGGTGCAGTCCAGGTCCGTCGGCCAGGGGAGGTCATAGGGCAGGGGCAGGCCGTGGTGCCCCGGCATATCCAGGCGCAGCAGGTCCCTGTCCGCCAGAGAGCGCAGCAAGTCATACAGAGGAGTGGGCATCATGTCACCGTCCCGTCTCAGGATAGCTCCAGTTTACTCCCTGCGGCGGCCGCCGTCAATGCCGCCGTGGTCCGGGCGGGGCAAAAAAGGTCCCCGAGCCGGGGCTCGGGGACCTCTGCGGTCAGATTTTGGCTCAGATACGGTAGCGGGTCTGGGGCACATAGGTGCAGTGAAGGATCTCGTGGGCCTTGTGGCCGCCGGGCTCGCCCAGGTAGGTCTCGTAGACCTCCTTGACCACCGGGCTCAGGTGGCTCCGGCGGTACTCCATGCCCTCGTCCTGGCTGTACAGGGCGGCGGCCCGGAGGCCCCGCAGGTCGGTGAAGGACCGGGTGATGGCGGAGTGCAGGGGCTGGCCGCCGCCGTTGACGCAGCCGCCGGGGCAGGCCATGAACTCGATGAAGTCATACTGCATCTCGCCGGACCTGACCCCGTCCAGCACGATCTTGGCGTTGGCAAGGCCGGAGGTCACGCAGACCTTCACGGTCCTGCCGGGCAGCTCGTAGGAGGCCTCCTTGATGCCCTTGATGCCGCGGACCTCGTGGAACTCCAGGGGGGCCTGATCGTCGCCCATCAGCTTGGCGGCCACGGTGCGCAGCGCGGCCTCCATCACGCCGCCGGTGGCGCCGAAGATGACCGACGCGCCGGTGGAGACGCCCAGCATGGGGTCGAACTCCCCGTCGGGCAGGTGGTCGAACATCATGCCGGCCTGGGTGATGAGGCGGCCCAGCTCACGGGTGGTGAGGGCGGCGTCCACGGGCATACAGCCGTTCTTCATCCGCTGCTCCTCCCGCTTGACCTCGTACTTCTTGGCGGTGCAGGGCATGATGGAGACCACATAGATGTCCTTGGGGTCGATGCCCGCCTTTTCGGCGTAGTAGCTCTTCACCAGGGCACCGAACATCTGCTGGGGAGACTTGCAGGTGGACAGGTTGGGGATGAAGTCGGGGTAGTGCTGCTCGCAGAACCGGATCCAGCCGGGGGAGCAGGAGGTGATCATGGGCAGGGTGCCGCCGTTCTGGAGCCGCTCCAGGAACTCGGTGCCCTCCTCCATGATGGTGAAGTCGGCGGCGGTGTCCACGTCGAACACCTTGTCGAAGCCCAGGCGCTTCAGGGCGGTGACCATCTTGCCCTCCACGTTGGTGCCCACGGGCATGCCGAAGCACTCGCCCAGGGTGACGCGGACGGAGGGGGCGGGGCCCACCACCACATGCTTGCTGGGGTCGTGCAGGGCGGCCAGCACCTCGGCGGTGGAGTCCTGCTCCTGAAGGGCGCCGGTGGGGCAGGCCACGATGCACTGGCCGCAGGAGACGCAGTCCACCTCGGCCAGGTCCCGGTCGAAGGCGGAGCCGATGTGGGTGCGGAAGCCCCGGTCATTGGGGCCGATGACGCCCACCGACTGGCGCTTGCGGCACACGGCCACGCAGCGGCGGCACAGCACGCACTTGGAGTTGTCCCGCACCAGATGGAGGGCGGAGGCCTCGATCTGGGGCTTCAGATTGTCGTTGGCGTAGCGGACCGCGTCGATGCCCAGATCGGCGGCCAGCTGGCGCAGCTCGCAGTGCTCGTTCCGGGAGCAGGTGAGGCAGTCCATCCGGTGGTTGGACAGCATCAGCTCCAAGGTGAGCTGGCGGGAGTGGCGGACCTTGGGGGTGTTGGTCAGCACCTCCATCCCCTCGGACACGGGGTAGACGCAGGAGGCCATCAGGGAGCGGGCGCCCTTGACCTCCACCACGCACATACGGCAGGCGCCGATCTCGTTGACGTCCTTCAGATAGCACAGAGAGGGGATCTTGATGCCGGCGGCCCGGGCGGCCTCCAGCACGGTGGTGCCCTCGGGGACGGTGACGGGGATGTTGTCGATAGTCAGATTGATCATTTTCTGTTCCATGTTCGTCCCTCCTCTCTCAGTGCTTCACAATGGCGTCGAACCGGCAGTTGGACTGGCACAGGCCGCACTTGATGCACTTCTCGGTGTCGATGAAATGGGGACCCTTCACCACGCCGGAGATGGCGCCCACCGGGCAGTTCCGGGCGCAGAGGGTGCAGCCCTTGCACTTGTCGGCCACGATCTCGTATTTCAGCAGCTTCTTGCACACGCCGGCGGGGCAGCGCTTCTCCACCACGTGGGCGATGTACTCGTCCTTAAAGTATTTCAGGGTGGACAGCACCGGGTTGGGGGCCGACTGGCCCAGGGCGCACAGGGAGGAGTCTTTCAGGTGGTAGCACAGCTCCTCGATGGTGTCCAGATCCTCCAGGGTGCCGTTGCCGTCGGTGATCTTGGTGAGCAGGTCCAGCAGCCGCTTGGTGCCGATGCGGCAGGGGGTGCACTTGCCGCAGGACTCGTCCACGCAGAACTCCAGGAAGAACTTGGCGATATCCACCATGCAGTTGTCCTCGTCCATGATGATGAGTCCGCCGGAGCCCATCATGGAGCCGATGGCCGTCAGGGAGTCGTAGTCGATGGGGGTGTCGATCAGGGAGGCGGGGATGCAGCCGCCGGAGGGGCCGCCGGTCTGGGCGGCCTTGAACTTCTTGCCGCCAGGGCAGCCGCCGCCGATGTCGTACACGATGGTGCGCAGGGTGGTGCCCATGGGGATCTCCACCAGGCCGGTGTTGGTGATCTTGCCGCCCAGGGCGAACACCTTGGTGCCCTTGGACTTCTCGGTGCCGATGGCGGCGAACTTCTCCCAGCCGTTGTTGAGGATCCAGGTGATGTTGGCGTAGGTCTCCACGTTGTTCAGCAGGGTGGGCCGCTGGAACAGGCCCTTCACCGCCGGGAACGGGGGACGGGGGCGGGGTTCGCCGCGGTGGCCCTCGATAGAGGTCATCAGGGCGGTCTCCTCGCCGCAGACGAAGGCGCCGGCGCCCAGGCGGAGCTCCAGGTCGAAGTCGAAGCCGGAGCCCAGGATGTCCTTGCCCAGCAGGCCGTAGTCCTTGGCCTGGCCGATGGCGATCTCCAGCCGCTTGACGGCGATGGGGTACTCGGCGCGGATGTAGATGTAGCCCTGGTGGGCGCCGATGGCGTAGCCGGCGATGGTCATGGCCTCGATGACGGAGAAGGGGTCGCCCTCCAGCACGGAGCGGTCCATGAAGGCGCCGGGGTCGCCCTCGTCGGCGTTGCAGGCCACGAATTTCACGCCGTCGTCGCTCTTGGCGTCGTATGTAAACTGCCACTTGGTGCCGGTGGAGAAGCCGGCGCCGCCGCGGCCCCGGAGGCCGGACTTCTTGATGCAGTCGATGATCTCCTGGGGCGGGATCTGCTCGGTGAGGATGCGCTCCAGGGCGGTATAGCCGTCCACGCCGATATACTCGTCGATGGACTCGGGGTTGATGACGCCGCAGTTGCGCAGCGCGATGCGCATCTGGTTCTTATAGAAATTGGTCTCGGCCAGGGAGGTGACGGCGCCGGTCTCGGCGTCCTCCTTGTGGAGCAGGCGGGTGACGATGCGGCCCTTGACGATGTGCTCGGACACGATCTCGGCCACGTCCTCCAGCTTCACCTGGGTGTAGCAGGCCCCCTCGGGGAACACCATGACGATGGGACCCATGGCGCACAGGCCGAAGCAGCCGGTCTTGACCACCCGGACCTCCTGTTCCATGCCGGCGCGCAGCAGCTCCTC
>CANQKJ010000025.1 GCA_947624465.1 uncultured Oscillospiraceae bacterium | reverse complement strand
TGACCATGCGCACCTTCCACACCGGCGGCGTGGCCGGCGGCGACATCACCCAGGGCCTTCCCCGCGTGGAGGAGCTGTTCGAGGCCCGCAAGCCCAAGAAGATGGCCCAGCTGGCCGAGATCAGCGGCGCCGTCACCGTGGAGGAGACCAAGCGGGCCACCCTGTGCAACGTCACCATCACCGCCGACGACGGCGAGGTGGTCACCTACGCCCTGCCGTACAGCGCCGGCATCCGGGTCAAGACGGGCGACACCGTCACCAAGGGCCAGCGCCTGACCGACGGCGCCCTGTCCCCCCACGAGGTGCTGCGCATCCGGGGCGTGGACGCGGTCCACAACTACCTGATCCAGGAGGTCCAGAAGCCCTACCGCCAGCAGGGCGTGGACATCAACGACAAGCACATCGAGGTCATCGTGCGCCAGATGATGCGCAAGGTCCGGGTAGAGGACCCCGGCGACTCCACCCTCCTGTCCGGCTCCACCATCGACATCAGCGAGTTCCGGGACGCCTGCGACGCCGTCAAGGCCCGCATCGCCGCCGGGGAGACCCGGGAGGACGGCGAGCCTCTGGTCCTGCCGGTGTGTACCCGCATCCTGCTGGGCATCACCAAGGCCTCCCTGGCCACCGAGTCTTTCCTGTCCGCCGCCTCCTTCCAGGAGACCACCAAGGTCCTCACCGAGGCCGCCATCAAGGGCAAGGTGGACCACCTGCTGGGCCTGAAGGAGAACGTGATCATCGGCAAGCTGATCCCCGCGGGCTCCGGCCTGGCCGCCTACCGCAGGTTCGACCAGATCGAGGACGAGGTCCACGAGGAGAGCCGCTACCGCAACGTGGCCAACGTCTCCCTGACGGAGGACGATGACGACCTCCCCGCCGCTCCCGAGGAGGACGAGGCCGTGGACAGCGCCGCCCCCGAGGAGGACGAGGTCCTGTCCGTCTCCATCGAGGGCGGGGAGGACTGATCCCCCGGCCGTATACAAAGAGGGTCCCCGCCGCATCCGCGGCGGGGACCCTCTTTCGCTGTCCGGTCACAGCCAGGGCGCCAGCCCCAGGTGTTCCAGCAGTATTTTCAGTCCGATCAGGATCAGCACCACGCCTCCGGCCAGCTCCGCCCTGGAGCGGTAGCGCATCCCGAACACGCTGCCGATCTTCACCCCCACGGCGGAGATGACGAAGGTACACACCCCGATGAACAGCACGGCGGGGACGATGTCCACCCCCAGGAAGGCGAAGGTGACCCCCACCGCCAGCGCGTCGATGGAGGTGGCCACCGCCAGCAGCAGCATCCCCAGGGGGGCCAGGGAGGGATCGCAGTCCCCGTCCTCCTGACTGAAGGACTCCCGGACCATGTTGCCGCCGATGATGAGCAGCAGCACAAAGGCGACCCAGTGGTCGATGGAGGAGATCATATCCGCGAAGGCGGAGCCCAGCAGCCAGCCGATGAGGGGCATCAGCGCCTGGAAGGCCCCGAACCAGGCCCCCACGATGAGGCAGTGGCTCAGCTTCAGCTTCGGCTGGGACAGTCCCTTGCAGATGGCCACCGCCAGCGCGTCCATGGACAGGCCCACGGCTAATATGAACAAATCAAAAAGTCCCATATCGCGCCTCCCATTGTTTGTCCGCCTTTCAGACTATGTTGGCAGATAAAAAAAGAGACCATACCCGCACACCGGAAGGACGTCTTTCCGGAGCGGATAAGTCTCATCATGAAAGACCCGGCCAGGCGTGTCCGCCAGTGTGTTGACCGGGCCGCGGCAAATGGCCGCTGACTACTCCCCTATCGAATTGTATTATATTCTGCGTCGGGCAGTTAGTCAACCGAAACCAGCGGCAAACGGTGAACAATCTTTGAATTCTGCCCCGAACCACTTGCGCCCAGCCACTGCCCCGGTGTAATATATAGAATACACATTTTTTGAGACGGTGATCTGCATGAGCTATATCTCCTTCAAAGGCGTAAAAAAGATCTATCGGATGGGCGAGGTCACCATCAACGCCGTGGACGGGGTGGACTTCGACATCGAAAAGGGCGAGTTCGCCGTCATCGTGGGTCCCTCCGGCGCGGGCAAGACCACGGTGCTGAATATGCTGGGCGGCATGGACGCCTGCTCCGGCGGCTCCATCACCGTGGACGGGGCCCGGGTGGACGGCTACAATTCCCGCCAGCTCACCACCTACCGGCGGCAGGACATCGGCTTCGTGTTCCAGTTCTATAACCTGGTGCAGAACCTGACCGCCCTGGAGAACGTGGAGCTGGCCGCCCAGATCTGCCCCCACCCCCTGGACGCCCGGGAGGTGCTGGAGCACGTGGGGCTGGCCGGCCGGCTGGACAACTTCCCCGCCCAGCTCTCCGGCGGCGAACAGCAGCGGGTGGCCATCGCCCGGGCCCTGGCCAAAAACCCCAAGCTCCTCCTGTGCGACGAGCCCACCGGCGCGCTGGACTACGTCACCGGCAAGGCCATCCTCAAGCTGCTCCAGGACACCTGCCGCCAGCACGGGATGACGGTGGTGGTCATCACCCACAACACCGCCATCACCCCCATGGCCGACCGGGTCATCCACATCAAGAACGGCAAGGTGGCCGCCATGGAGCTGAACGACCGGCCCACCCCCGTGGAGGACATCGAATGGTAAAGCGGAAGAATCGTCTGACCACCGACGCCCTCCGGGAGGTCAAAAACACCTTCAGCCGGTTTTTGTCCATCCTGGTGCTGTCCGGCCTGGCGGTGGCCTTTCTGGCCGGTCTGCGGGCGGCGGCCCCCGACATGGAGTACACCGCCGACAACTATTTCGACGACTCCCACTTCATGGACGCCTATGTGCTGTCCACCTTAGGGCTCACCGGCGAGGACCTGGATGCCCTCTCCCGGACGGAGGGCGTGGCCGACGTGGAGGGAGTCTGGACGGTGGACGCCACCGCGGTGGACGCCATCGTCAACGTGGGCTCCCTGCCCCAGCGGCTGAACCTGCCCCGGGTCACAGAGGGCCGTCTGCCGGAGGCGGCGGACGAGTGCGTCACCGAGTCCCTGCTGCTGGCCGAACTGGGCCTGTCGGTGGGCGATACCATCGAGTTGACCATGGCCCCGGACAACGAGGGGGATCTGGAGAACACCTCCTTCACCGTGGTGGGGGTGGTGACCAGCCCCCTGTACGTGGGCACCGACCGGGGGACGTCCTCCCTGGGGCGCGGCTCGGTGGACGGCTTCATGTACATCCCCGGCGAAAACTTCCACTATGACTACTACACCGCCGCCTACTTCACCCTGGACGGCTTCGCCGCCATGGACAGCTACTCCGAGGAGTACGACGACGAACTGGACGGCTTTATCGACGGGCTGGAGGACTTCGCGGATGAGCGGGCCGCCCTGCGCACCCAGTCGGTCGTCGGGGACACCCAGGCCGAGATCGACGACGCCCGGGCCGAACTGGACGAGGCCAAAGCCGACGCGGAACAGGAGCTTTCCGACGCCAGGCAGGAGCTGGACGACGCCCGCAAGGAGCTGGACGACGGCTGGGCGGAGTACGAGGACGGCAGGGAGACCTTCCAGCGGGAGACCGCCGACGCCCAGCGGGAGCTGAACGACGCCCTGCGCCAGCTGCGGGACGCGGAGCGGGAGCTGGCCGACGGCAGGCGGCGGTATGAGGACGGCCTGGCCCAGTACAATGACGGCAAGGCCCAATACGACGACGGGGAGGCCCAGTATGAGGCGGGCCTCGCGGAATATGAAAGCGGGCTGGCCCAGTTCCAGCCCGGCTGGGACCAGTACCAGGCGGGCCTGGCCCAGTACGATGCGGCATCCGCCCAGCTGGAGGAGCAGCAGTATCAGATCGAGGAGGGGTACACCCAGTACTGGGCGGCCCTGGAGCCCTACATCGGCACCCCCTATTACGACCAGGCCGTGGCCCAGGCCGCGGAGCAGAAGGCCCGGCTGGACGCCGCCCAGGCCCAGCTGGACGCCGCCTGGGCGCAGCTGGCCCCGGTAAAGGAGCAGCTGGACGGGGCCTGGGCCCAGTTGGCCCCGGTAAAGGAACAGCTGGACGCCGCCAAGGCCGCGCTGGACGAGACGAGGGCCGTCCTGGATGCCTCCCGGGCGGAGCTGGACGCCTCCTGGCAGCAGCTCCAGGCCGCCGTACAGGAGCTGGAGGACGGCCAGCGGGAGATCGACAGCGGCTGGCGGGACTATAACAGCGGCGTGGCCGAACTGAACCAGGCCAAAGCCGACGGCCAGAAGGAGCTGGACGACGCCCTGGCCGAGCTGGAGGACGGCGAGCGGGAGTACGCCGACGGCCTTCAGGAATACGAGGACGGCAGAGCCGAGGCGGACGAGAAGATCGCCGAGGCCCAGGAAAAGCTGGACGACGCCCAGGCCGAGCTGGACGACATCGGCGACTGCGAGTGGTATGTGCTGGGCCGGAACACCAACATGGGCTTCGAGAGCTACGCCCAGGACGCGGAGCGGGTGGGCAATCTGGCCGCCATCTTCCCCATCATCTTCTTCCTGGTAGCGGCCCTGGCCTGCCTGACCACCATGACCCGCATGGTGGAGGAACAGCGCACCCAGATCGGCGCGTTGAAGGCCATGGGCTTCTCCCGCTTCGCCATCTCCAAAAAGTACATCGGCTACGCCTTCGCCGCCAGTCTCATCGGCGGCCTGCTGGGCCTGGCCGTGGGCGCCACACTGTTCCCCTGGGTCATCGCCAACGCCTTCAACATCATGTATAACATCCCCCCGCTCCAGTTCAAAAACCAGGCGGGGATGTATGCCCTGGCCGTGCTGGCGGCGGTGCTTTGCACCACCGGGGCGGCCCTGTGGGCCTGTCTCTCCACCCTGGTGGACACCCCCGCCAACCTGATGCGGCCCAAGGCCCCCAAGGCCGGCAAGCGGGTGTTCCTGGAGTACGTCAAGCCCCTGTGGAAGCGGCTGTCCTTCACCTGGAAGGTGACCATGCGCAACCTGTTCCGTTACCAGCGCCGGTTCTGGATGACGGTCATCGGCATCGGCGGCTGCACCGCCCTCATCGTCACCGGCTTCGGCCTCCACGAGTCCATCTTCTCCATCCTGAACAAGCAGTTCGACGAGATCTCCCTGTACGACGCCAGCGTAGGCCTGGACCCCGACGCCCCGCCGGAGGACCTGGCGGCGGTGGAGCGGTATCTGGATGGGACCCCCGATGTGGAGGACTATGACGTCACCAGTCAGACTACGGTGGAGGCCTCCTCCGGCGGCCCCGCCTACTCCGCCGCCCTGTACGCCGTGGACGACGGGGCGCGGTTTTCCAAATTCGTCACCCTCCGCCACCGGCTGGGCGGCGAGGCCGTCGAACTCCCGGAACGGGGGGCGCTCATCTCGGAAAAGCTGTCCGAGCTGCTGAACGTGTCGGTGGGGGACACCCTCACCGTGGAAAAGGGCGACGAGCGGGTCACCGTGGAGATCGCCGACATCGTGGAGCAGTACGTCCGCCACAGCCTCTATCTGTCCGACGGATACTATACGGAGCTGTTCGGCGAGTCCCCCGAGGAGAACTCCCTGTTCCTGCGGTATGTGGACTCCGCCGGGCCGGAGCAGTCCGACACGGTGTCCGCCGCTCTCATGTCCATGGACGCGGTGGAGTCCTACTCCTACATCGCCACCCTGCGGGACACCTTCACCAACAGCATGGAGGCCATCGACTACGCGGTGGTCATCATCATCCTGTCGGCGGCGGCCCTGGCCTTCGTGGTGCTTTACAACCTGACCAACATCAACATCACCGAGCGCGTCCGGGAGCTGGCCACCTTAAAGGTGCTGGGCTTCTACGACATGGAGACCACCGCCTACGTCTACCGGGAGAACATCTTCCTCACCCTGTTCGGCGTCATCCTGGGGCTGGTGCTGGGCCGGTTCTTCCACGCCTGGATGGTCCGCACCGTGGAGGTGGATATCGTCATGTTCGGCCGCACGGCGCCCCCCTACGCCTACATCCTGGCAGCCGCCCTCACGGCGGTGTTCTCGGTGATCGTCAACATCGCCGCCCACTTCAAGCTGAAAAAAGTGGACATGGTGGAGAGTCTGAAAACCGTGGAATAATCCTGTATCCTGCTGAAGATCCCCCATTCCGGCCGGAATGGGGGATCTATCGTCCTATTGCGCGGCCAGCTTCCGCTCCGCCTCCTCGATGGCCCGGAACCGGGGCATGATGCCGATCTTGTCCGGGGTGTGGACGGGCAGCTGATAGATGTCGTGGCCGGGGAACTGGTTGCCCTCCACGATGCAGGGGCCGTCTGGGGTAAAGCACACGTCCCAGCCCACGTAGCCCAGCTCGGGGACCACCTGGGCGGCCTCCTCCACCAGCTTTCGGGCTTTGTCCCAGTCCGGGAACACGAACCCCTTGATGGGCGTCCCGGTGGCGGGGTGGTTTTCATACAGATTCTTCCGCTTGTCCAGCGCCCGGTCGATGACGGTCCCCGTCTCCGGATCCATGGGGGCCACCATGCCGCCGGAGTTGAAGTTGTCCACGAACTTGCCGTTGCCGATGCGGAACATGGCGGTGACCAGGTAGACCTTTCCGCTCTTCCCCCGGATGGTCACCATCCGCACGGTGTTGATGGCGCCGGGATAGATGGCGGCCACGGCGGGGTGCTGGACGATGACCTGCTCCAGCTCCAGCAGCGGGGCCTTCTCCAGCAGATGGGCGTAGAGGGCGTCCGGGCTCTCAAAGTCGGAGGCGCTCAGCTTCTCGATGCCCCAGCCGCAGCTCCCCCTGGCGGGCTTGGCCATGAAGGTGGGGTACCGTCCGATGAAGGCCATGACCTCCTCCCGGTTGTCCCCGGTGACGGGCACCCACTCCCGGTGGAGGAAGGGGCCGAACCTGCCGTTGAACCTGATCTTGTCGCCGAAATCGTCCATATGGGCGGGGTCGTTGTATTTCTTCACCAGCTCGTTGTTGCGGCCCCGGGTCAGATAGGTGTCCCGCTGCTCCGGCGTCAGGTCGTACATCTCGAACAGGTCGTAGTCCATGTAGCCCGCGCCGTACTTCACCGCGCAGTCCTTCATGTCCCAGAAGATGGCCAGCCTCCCCTTCCCCGTCTTTTTGTGGATGGACCCGATCTTGTCCAGCATGGCCCTGTAATCCATGTTCATGACCCGCTGGGCCAGATACCTCAGCTTTCCCATAGCCGTCCTCTTTCCCGTCCCCGCGGCGGCGCGGGGGCGTTTTCGTCTATGTTTGCCATGGTAACACATCCAGGGATAAAACGCAATGGTCAAGCCGCCGATTGACTTTTCGCCCCCCTCGATTGTATACTGAAATGGTCAAAATATCCTGCCGGGAGGGATCCCCATGTCCATGTCCGAACAGACCCGAGGCCGCGTCCATCCCCTGGCCGTCTGCGCCGTGATGACTGCCCTGCTGTGCGTCCTGGCCCCCTTCGCCGTCCCCGTGGGGCCGGTGCCGGTGACCCTGGCCACCCTGCTCGTCTACCTGTCGGTGGAGCTGCTGGGCTGGAAGTGGGGGACGGCCGCGGTGGCTGCCTATCTCCTGCTGGGCTTGGCCGGCCTGCCGGTGTTTTCCGGGTATCAGGGAGGTCCGGGGCCTCTGTTCGGCCCCACCGGCGGCTACCTGGCGGGCTATCTCCCCATGGCGCTCATCGCGGGATGGACCGCGCTGGCCGCCCAGGGCCGCTCCCCCGCCGTCTCCTTCGCCATCCACATGGGCGGGATGGCGCTGGGCACCGCCGCCCTCTACGCCCTGGGCACCGCCTGGTACTGCGTCCTCAGCGGCAATCCCCTGCCCGTGGCCCTGGGCTTCTGCGTCACCCCGTTTGTGCCCTTCGACCTGGTCAAGATGGCCGCCGCCGTCTCCATCGGCGCGCCCGTGCGGCGGAGGCTCCGGCAGGCGCGTTTTCTGCCTTGACCGGCCCTCTTCCCGTGCTATCATCACTTTATCAAACCTTTTGAGGGGGACTCATCATGCTCATCGGACTGGCCTACGCCATGGAGGGCGAGATCGACAGCCTGATCGGATCCTGCGGCGCGTCCAAGCTGGAGGACCGCGCCGGGATGCAGGTCTATCAGATCCGGCCCGGCATCCTCGCCTACGCCGGCGGCATCGGCAAGGTGAACGCCGCCATGAGCGCCCAATATTTCATCGACCGATACCGCCCGGACTGGATCGTCAACGCCGGCGTCGCGGGGAGCTTCCTGGATCTGCCCATCGGGACCGTGGTGGCCGTGGAGTCCTTCGTCCAGCACGACGTGGACACCTCCCCCATGGGCGACCCCGTGGGATTCGTCTCCACCGTCAACCAGATCCGGTTCGAAACCTCCGATTTTGACAGGCTGCAGAACATTTTGCGGGAGCTGAACGTGCCGTTCCTCCCCGGCACCGTGGCCACCGGAGACTGCTTCATGACCCCTGGGACCCGGGCGGAATGGGTCAAGTCCACCTTCCAGCCTACCCTCTGCGAGATGGAGGGCGGCGCCATCGCCCAGGTGTGTCTGCGCAGTGGCGTCAAGTTCGCCGCGCTGAAGTCCGTCTCGGACCGGCTGACCTCCGGGAAAAACAGCGAGGAGTATTTCAACTTCGCGTCCGCCATGGAGCGGTTGAATCGGGTGGTCCTGCCCGTGGCCCAGGCCCTCCTGGGGGCCGGCGGGGAACCGAAAGCCCCCGCGATGACCATCAAGAGCTTTCAGGTGGACCACACCACCCTCCTGCCCGGTCTCTACCTCTCCCGCCGGGATGGGGACGTTTCCACCTACGATCTGCGGTTCAAGCGCCCCAATACCGGCGATCTGCTCACCAATTCGGAACTGCACTCGGTGGAGCATCTGCTGGCGGCCATTTTGCGCAACGGCCCGGCGCGGGACGGGATCGTCTACTTCGGCCCCATGGGCTGCCAGACCGGCTTTTATCTCCTCACGGATTCCGGGGTCCTAACGGACGCCGACGTGGTGGAGCTGGTCAAAAGCGCCTGCCGGGAGGCCCTGGACTACGACGGGCCCATGCCGGGGAAAAGCGCGCGGGAGTGCGGCAACTACGCGAACCTGAGCCTCTCCGCCGCCAAAAACGTCATCTCAGGTTACCTGAGCGTCATTTCCGGGTGGGACGAAAGCCGCCTGGACTATTGAGCGTTGCCCACGCCAAAAGGCCCACCCCGCGCGGGGTGGGCCTTTTCATGCCAGTCTGTCTCTCAGCAGCCGGTTGACGGCGCGGGGGTCGGCCTTCCCCTTCAGCTCCCGCATGACCTGGCCCACCAGGAATCCGAAGGCCTTGTCCTTGCCGGACCTGTAATCCTCCACCGACTTGGGGTTGGCACACAGCACCCGCTCGACGGCCTGCTCCACCAGGGCGTCGTCGTTGACCTGTTCCAGGCCGTGGTCCCGGACATAGGCGTCCACGTCGCCGTCGGCGTCAAAGACGGCCTCAAACACCTTGACGGCGGTGTTGCGGTTGAGCGCGCCGCCCTCCACCAGGGCGATGAGCCTGGCCAGCGTGGGCGGGGTGAGGGGCATGGCTTTGGGCTCCATGGCCCGGGCGGAGAGGGCGGCCAGCACCTGGCCCATGATCCAGTTGGCGGCCTGCTTTGGGGGCGCGCCCAGGGCCACGGTGTCCTCAAAGAACCGGGCCAGAGTGGGATCGGAGGTGAGCATCTGGCAGTCGTACTCCGGAAGGCCCCAGTCCGCCTGCCAGCGGGCGCGCTTGGCGGGGGCCAGCTCGGGCTGGGCTGCCCGGAGGGCGTCCAGATAGTCCTGGGACAGCTCCACCGGGGGGATGTCCGGCTCGGGGAAGTAGCGGTAGTCCTGAGCGTTCTCCTTGGAGCGCATGGCGTAGGTGGCGTCCTTGTTCTCGTCCCAGCGGCGGGTCTCCTGGACGACGCGCTTTCCCTCCTGGATGAGTTCGATCTGGCGGTTTGCCTCGTAGTCGATGGCCCTGGCGATGGCCTTGAAGGAGCTGAGGTTCTTCATCTCGGTGCGGGTGCCCAATTCCCCGGACCCGGCGGGCCGGACGGAGAGGTTCACGTCACACCGGAGGGACCCCTCCTGCATCTTGCAGTCGGACACGCCCAGGTAGGTAAGGGTCTCCTTGAGCTTTTCCAGATAGGCGATGACCTCGTCCGCCGTGCGGAAATCCGGCTCGGTGACGATCTCGATGAGGGGCACGCCGCAGCGGTTGTAGTCAGCCCGGGTCTGGTCGATCCAGGGGTCGTGGACCAGCTTGCCGGCGTCCTCCTCCATATGCAGCTCGTGGATGCGGACCGTTTTGCCGCCGCCGATGTCCACCCTGCCGTCCCGGCAGATGGGCAGATAGAGCTGGCTGATCTGGTACGCCTTGGGCAGATCGGGGTAGAAGTAGTTTTTGCGGTCGAACTTGGTGTAGCGGGTGATCTCGCAGTTCAGGGCCAGGCCGGCCTTGACGGCGAACTCCAGCACCTTTTTGTTCAGCACGGGGAGGGTCCCCGGCATACCGGTGCAGACGGGGCAGCAGTGGGTGTTGGGGTCCCCGCCGAAGGCGGTGGTGCAGGAACAGAAGATCTTGGTTTTGGTGGCCAGCTCCACGTGGGTCTCCAGGCCGATGACGGTCTCCCAGGTCATAGCTCCTCCCCTCCCTTCGGCGCGCGCTTATGCCAGTCGGTATCTGATTGAAAGGCGTGGGCGGCGTTCAACAGCCGGCCCTCCCCGAAGTGGGGGCCGATGAGCTGAGCCCCGATGGGCAGGCCGCGGGAATCGGACCCGCAGGGCATGGACAGCCCCGGCAGCCCCGCCAGATTCACCGACACGGTGTAGACGTCGGACAGGTACATCTGCAGCGGGTCGGAGAGGGACTCCCCCAGGCGCGGGGCGGTGGCGGGGGCCACTGGGGTGAGCAGCAGGTCGCAGGTCTCAAAGGCGCGGTCGAAGGCCTCCTTGATGACCGCCTTGACCTGGAGGGCCTTGCGGTAGTAGGCGTCGTAGTACCCGGAGGACAGCACGAAGGTGCCCAGCAGGATGCGGCGCTTGACCTCCATGCCGAAGCCCTCGGTGCGGGTTTTGTTATAGAGATCGGCGAGGCCGTCGTACCCCTCGGCCCGCCAGCCGTATTTGACCCCGTCGAACCGGGACAGGTTGGAGGACGCCTCGGCGGCGGCGATGATGTAGTAGGCGGGCACCACATATTCCATCACCGGGAAGGACAGCTCCACTACCTCCGCGCCCCGGCTTTTCAGCACGTCGGCCACGGCCAGCACGGCGCGGCGGACCTCGCCGTTCAGCCCGTCCCCGAAGCAGTCAGTGGGAACGCCGATCTTCAGGCCCCGCACGTCCCCGGTGAGACCCTCCAGCAGATGGCCGTACTGGCCGTCCAGGGAGGTGCCGTCGCGGGGGTCTTTGCCCTGGAGAACGTCCAGAATGGCGGCGCAGTCGGCGGCGTCTCTCGCCAGCGGGCCGATCTGGTCCAGACTGGAGGCGTAGGCGATGAGGCCGTACCTGGACACGGTGCCGTAGGTGGGCTTCACCCCGGTGACCCCACAGTAGGAGGCGGGCTGCCGGATGGAGCCGCCGGTGTCGGAGCCCACGGCGTACCAGCAGGACCGGGCGGCCACGGCGGCGGCGGAGCCCCCGGAGGACCCTCCCGGCGCCCTTGACAGGTCCCAGGGGTTCTTCACCGGGCCGTAGAAGGAGGTCTCGGTGGTGGAGCCCATGGCGAACTCGTCCATATTGGTCTTGCCGATGGACACCGCCCCGGCCTCCGTCAGCAGGGCGGACGCCGTGGCCTCATAGGGCGGTCTGAAATCCCCCAGTATTTTGGAGGCGCAGGAGGTCTTAATACCCTGAGTACAGATATTGTCTTTGATCCCCATGGGGACCATAGAGGGGGGATACGGCGTCCCCGAGGCCCTTTTGCAGCTCCGCCGCCCGCTTCATGGCCCCCTCGGCGGTGAAGGTGATAAAGGCGTTGTGGGGGGCGCACTGGGCGGCGTTCAGCGCCAGCGCGGTTACCTCCGGGATGGAGACCTCTCCCCGCCGGATGGCCGCCCCCAGCTCCAGGGCGGTGAGGTTCAGCAGCTCGTTCATGTCCGCGCCCTCCTCACTCCACGGCCTTGGGGACCAGGAACGCCTCCGGGTCGGGCGCGGGGGCGTTCGCCAGCAGCTCTGCCCGGTCCTGGGAGGGGACCACCTCGTCCTCCCGGAACACGTTTTTCAGGGGGAACACATGGCTCATGGGTTCCACACCGGCGGTGTCCAGCCGGTTCAGCACGTCCATATAGCCCACGATACGCTCCAGCTGGGCGGCCATGGCCTCCTTTTCCTCCTCGGGCAGGGACAGCCGGGACAGCTCGGAGATGTAATCCACCAGTTCTGTTGTGATCTTCATGTATGCTCCTCCTTATGGCTCCAGCCGGCTCCTGTCCCGTGGAAACAGGCAGGCCTGCCGCACGTTCTCCAGCCCGCACAGCTTCATGGTCAGCCGCTCCAGGCCGACGCCCAGGCCCCCGTGGGGCGGCATACCGTGTTTGTGGATCATCAGGTAGCTCCCGAACTCCGCCGGGTCCATGCCCCGGGCCTCCATCTTGGCCACCTGCGATGCGTAGTCGTGGATGCGCTGGCCGCCGGTGGTGACCTCCATCCCCCGGAACAGCAGGTCGAAAGACAGAGTGTACCTGGGGTCCTCCGGGTCGTCCATGGCGTAGAAGGGCCGCTTTTTGGAGGGGTAGTGGGTGACAAACACAAAGTCGCTGCCCAGTTCCTCTCTGGCGTACCGGCCGATGTGGGCCTCCTCCTCCGGCTCCAGGTCGTACCGGTCCCTGATCTGATAGCCGTATTTTTCGGCGGCCAGCCGTTTGGCCTCGTCGAACCGCAGGCAGGGGATGCGGGACGCGTCCGGCGGCTCCACCCCCAGCAGGTCCAGCTCATAGGCGTATTCTTTTGCAAGAAGCGCCATCGCGTATTGCAAAAAGCCGGTCTCCGCCTCCATCACGTCATAGAAGGAGGAGATGTATCCCATCTCGAAGTCCAATCCGGTGTACTCGTTGAGATGCCGGGTGGTGGAGTGCTTCTCCGCCCGGAACACGGGGCCGACCTCAAACACCCGCCCGTACACCCCCGCCATGGTCTGCTTGTAGAACTGGGGGGACTGGGCCAGATACGCCTTTTTGCCGAAATAGTCCAGCCTGAAGATGTTGGACCCCCCCTCGGCCCCGGCGTGGACGATCTTGGGGGTGTGGATCTCGGTGAAGCCCTGGGCGGTCAGGTACTCCCGGAAGGCCCGGCACAGCCCCTCCTGGAGCTTGAACACCGCCCGCCGCTTCTCGTGCCGCAGCACCACCGGCCGGAGGGCCAGTTCGGTGTCCAGGTGGAGGTCCAGCCCCTTTTTCGCCAGGGACACCGGCATGGGCTCCGCGGGGCGGGACAGCACCGTGACCGTCTCCGCCCCCACCTCGAACCCGCCGGGGGCCCGGGGTTCGGCCCGGAGAAGGCCGGTCAGCTCCACGGCGCACTCCTCGGTCAATCCCTCCGGCAGGACGGCGGGATCGCACACGCACTGCACCGCCCCGTCCGTCAGGCGGAGGGTCAGAAAGACCAGGCCGCCCATGTCCCGGAGGGCCAGCACCGCCCCGTGAAGGGTGACGGCGGCGTTATTCAGCCCGCCCTCCGCCAGTTCCTGATAGGTCGTCATCTGTCCGCATACGCCGGTGACGAACTTCATATCGCTCACTCCCTGATTATAAAATAAAACGCCCGGACTGTACAGCACAATGTACAGTCCGGGACGGAATCAACATCAATTCCGCGGTACCACCCGCGTTGCCCCTCCAGCAAGGGACCTCTCATCGAGCCCCGGTAACGTGGGGAGGACGGACGGCCCTACCTCCCCGCCCTCGGGGGCTCGGACCATCAGCTCGGAAGCGTTGCGCCTTCTCGTCTTTCCGGGGCGGGCTCTCAGTCGGTGGCCCGCGTTCTCTGTCGGACGCCGTGAGGGGCGGTCTTCGTCGC
>CANQKJ010000024.1 GCA_947624465.1 uncultured Oscillospiraceae bacterium | reverse complement strand
GACCGAGATCGAACACCGCGCGGGGGATCGGAAAAATATTTTGGAGCACCTCACCGGTGAGCCAGGTTTGTTTCATGAGTTCGCCTCCTCACTCACAGCGGCAGCGGTTCCCAGTCATCGTCCCGGCGCGCCGAGCGGACACGTTCACGCCATACTCTCGGTGTGCGCGGCATCCTGATCTGGAGCTGCTCCGCTTCTTCCTTCTGGACTTTGTCCGCGATAGGACAGAGGGTGACGGCAAGATCGTCGCCGCGCTCCTCAAGCAGAATGAGACCATCCGTTACCAGAGCGCGGAGATGTTTTTTGACCGTCCGTTTACCCAAGTGCAGAGACTGACTGATGACGGAGCAGCTGAGACCGTCGTGTCGTTCGCTCAGCCAGCGGACGAGAAAAAGGTACACCGCCAGCCTGCCGCACTTCGGCGGGATACGGAACACCTCACCGGGCAGAGGGAAGTCTGTTGACGCAGGAGATTGGATGAGCAGGTCGTGATTCATTCCGCGCCTCCCGTGTGCTGCTCTACCCAACGGATGAACTCATCCTTGGGTACCACGATGCGGTTGCCGATCCGCAGAGACGGGAAATCTTTTTCGCGGAGCAGTTCGTATCCACTGGACGGCGACACTCCAAGCACCTTTGCCACCGTTTGCGCATTGAGAAACAGCGGGAGCTCGTCGTAGGTCTTGTAGATCGATTCTTTCATGAGATTTTCCTCCTTAACATAGACGTATTAGAAATGTGGGAGCGGGTTCCTTTTTACTGATTGCCCCCGGTTGACTGACTTCCCTTTTTCCGCGAATGAAAGTGTAGCAGTTAAACTGGACAGTTTTTTTCCGGTTTAAAAAAATTTTTTGCGGCTTGAACCAATTTCAGCGTTTCGCACAATTTCGACTGGGAGCTCTTATCAAAAACGACGGCTGGAAAAGAAGAACAGGTAAGGTGTGAGCGGCTGAATTAGTTACCGTCCCTATGTGTCAGAAGTGTAGCAGTTAACCTACTAAAAACTCTTGAGTGTTAAAAAACTTTTTTGCGCTTTGAGACGATTTCAGCGTTCCACACAATTTTACGATTTCGATTTAGTGCTTTTGACAGCTGACCTTGCTCGTCCGGGCGAGCGTAAAATACTCCTTCACCGTCCTCGCGAAAAAACACAGGATATGAATTCTGTTTGCAAAAAATTGTACAGGCCAGAATTTTATTGGCCTGCACAATTTTACAATATTGGTTTTGTTGAGAACGACGGTGAGGGAAGAACGTGGATTACAGCGTGTTAGTAGGAACGCATTTCATCTGTACTTTTTTCGACAATGTGATATAATTATTTTATATAATCTTTTCTTTTGCAGGCTGGAGGCAATCGACTATGCAGCAGTTTACCTATATTGTGCGGTGTGCCACGGTGCTTCATGCCCGGCCCGCGGGCCAGTTGGCAAGAGCGGCAAAGTCCTATAAGGATACTGTTATCACTATCACCAAGGGAGACAGAACGGTGAAGGTATCGCAGCTACTCAACCTGATGAGCTTGGCAATTTCCAATGGCGATGAGATCATAGTGACCGCGGAGGGCCCCGATGAGGACGAGGCGATTGCCACGATTAAAAATGTTCTTGAGGGAAGCCTGAAATAGTTTTGAGACAGTTTTAATGAGAATTATACATACGGAACAAATGACGGCACCCGGAAGTGGAGGGTTTCTGAATGCTTAGAATTGCAGTTGTGGACAATGCGGAGAGCGCCAGGGAAAAGATGAAAGCGCTTTTGCAGCGCTACGAGAGCGAACATGATATCGCCTTTGCAACTTCGTTCTTTTCAGACGGAGAAGATTTCGTCAGGACCTATCAGCCGATTTACGACCTGGTTTTTCTCGATATCGAGATGCCAAAGATGGACGGGATGACGGCGGCCCGTGAGATCCGGCAGACCGATCCGGTGGTGACCCTGGTCTTTGTCACCAGAATGGGGCAATACGCCGTCAACGGCTATGAGGTCCGCGCAATGGATTTTTTGGTCAAGCCGGTGAGTTATCCGGCCTTTGAACTGCGAATGGATCATCTTCTGGATCACTTGCAGAAACGGGAGGAAAAATCAGTCCTGATTTCCACAAAAGAAGGTATGAGGAGGATTGTGATATCCGAACTGATTTACGTGGAGGTAATCAAGCATCGGGTTTTATATCACACGGTAGATGGAATCTTTGAGGTCAACAGCAGCATGAAAAATGTAGAGACCGAATTGGAGGACTGTCACTTCTCACGATGTGATAACAGCTATTTGGTAAACTTGAAATTTGTCACCTGGGTAGGACAGAAGGAGCTGCTCGCCGGAAGTGAGACGTTGAAAATCAGCCGCACGCGGCGCAAGGCATTTCTCCAAGAGTTGACGGATTATATGGGAGGTATGCGATGACGTTCTTAAACATGTGGAGCGGGAATCGGTTTATTACGGAAATGTTGTTAGCCTGCTTCCTTGTCATACTCCCCCATAGAAAGCGGGAGCACTTTGCGGGGCGGATCGCTGTCTTCTGCATTGCGGTAGAACTGATCTCGGCTGTTGTTATGAATTTTGCGCCAATCAAAGAGATTTGGCAGAACCGGGCGGTCATCAGCAGTTGTACCTATGTGGTCGTATTCGCTGTGTTGTCCTTATCCTTTTTTATCATTGGCTGTCCGATGACAAGGCGTGAGGCTGTTTATTGTTCGGCACTGAGCCTCTGCGTCCAGCATTTTTCTTCATCACTTTTGATTGTCGTGCAACAGATGCTTCCATGGCGCGGAGATTTGATCGATCTGTTGACCTGGTTGCTGACCATCCTTATTCCGTACTGCGTGTTTTACTGCTTCTGTTTCCGCCATATTTGCAAGCAGGGCCTGTATCATATCAGTGCTTTGAACCTGACATCTGCTACCTGTCTGATTTTCCTGACCTCCGCTGTAATCAGTATCATTGCGAAAGGCCTGAATGTGGGCGGGAACTCTCCGCTGTTTCTGATCAGTCAGATCTACGAGATGCTGTGTTGCCTGTTCCTGCTCTGGCTTCAGGTCTATCAGGTGAAAACGGTAGAACTCCAGCGTGAAATAGATTTCCAGGGCTATTTGCACCATTTGCGTCAGGAGCAGCTCGTGCAGTCCCACCGGGATATGGATTTGATGACCCATCTAATGCATGAATTGAAACACCAGGTGGCAAATATGGTTACGGCAGGAAGCGCAGAGGCGAAAGATGAGCTGCTGGAGAAGATCGGCGAGAACCTGCAGATTTACGATGAGACGTTCAACACAAAAAACGAGACTCTAAATATGGTCTTGATGGAACGGAGATTGTTCTGCCGGGAGAATCACGTCAACTGGATGGTGGTTGCAGATGGGGAACGGCTTAACTTTCTGGACCCCGGTGACATCTATCTGATTTTTCGGAATGCCTTGGATAATGCGATTGAGAGCGTTATTCAGCTGGACGATCCCCAGCGGCGCATCATAGACGTCCGCGTCTATGCGGAGAACAGTCTTTTTATGATCCAGATTGAAAATGAATTTAAGGGAGAACTCCAATTTTCAGACGGCCTGCCCCTGACCACGAAGGAAGACCGTACTTATCACGGATTTGGGATAAAATCGATCCAGCAGATCGCGGAGAAGCATAACGGGCAGGTCACGGTGAGGACGCAGGGCCACCGATTTACCCTGCAGATCATGATCCCCCTTCCTCAGCCGTAGGTTCACGCCGGACAAAGACGCTTTTCAAGGAGAACAGACGATGATCGTGTTGCAGGGAAAAGGTATTTCCGACGGCATCGCACGGGGGCCAGTCTGTTTTTTGCGCCGTCTGCCTGACTGTACCGCAAAAATACTTCCCGACGACGTTGAGGCGGAAAAAGCCAGACTAACGGCGGCCAAAACCAGAGCTGTCCGCTGGTATGAGGCCCTGGCGGAGGAGTGCCGCAGAAATATGGACTGCGAGGCAGCGGCGCTTATGGAGACCCACGCCATGATGGTCGAGGACGAGGACTATGCGGCGTACATCCTGGATGTGCTGGCCGACGAGCGGTGCAATGCCGAATACGCCGTGAGAGCCGCCGGCGAACGGTTCGCCGCAGTGCTCTCAGCCTCGGGCGACGCCTGTATCCGTGCCAGAGCCGCGGACATTCGGGACGTGTCCCGCCGCATCATCCGTGGGCTCACCGGCGGCGGAGAGGCCGGGATCGGCGCTGATGCTCCGGTGATCCTGGCGGCGGATGATTTGCTGCCGTCCGAACTGATCCGGTTCGGCAAGGACAAAATTTTGGGCGTCCTGTGCAGGGAGGGCACCGGCTCCGGACATATGGCTGTCCTGGCGCGGACGATGGGAATTCCCGCCGTCTGCGGGTTGGGCGATTCACTCAGTGTGGAATACGACGAATCATTCGCCTGCATTGACGGCGGGACAGGGCAGGTCGTGATCGGGCCCGATCAGGCCGCGCTATACGTGTTTCAGCGCAAAACTCAGGAGAGCCGGGACAGGAAAGAACGCCTCCTGGTCTTGCGGGACGAAGAGGATGTCACTCCTGATGGGCAGAGGATAACGCTCCGCTGCAATATCAACTCCCCGGACGATACCGCGGCTGTCCTTGCCAACGGCGGCCGCGGGATCGGTCTGTATCGGTCCGAGTTTTTGTTCCTGGCCGCCCATGACCGCCCCTCAGAAGAGGAACAGTTCGTGGCGTACAAAGCGGCCGTCGGCGCCATGAACGGCAGGCGGACGGTCATTCGCACGCTGGACATCGGCGGCGACAAGCGGGTGGATCGGTTCGACCCGCAAACAGAGAGAATGTCTGTCCGGGACCATCTGAGACGGCCGGAAACGCTTCAAACACAGCTGAGAGCCTTGTACCGCGCCTCCGCTTATGGGAACGCGGCCATCATGTTTCCCCTGATCACCTCTGTCCAGGAAGTCATGGCTTGCAAGCGGCTCTGCCAGAATGTGATGGCCGATCTGGACCGGGAGGGGGTCCCGTTCAACAGGGCCACGGAAATCGGCATTATGATCGAGACCCCCGCCGCCGTTCTGATCGCGGATGAACTGGCCAAGGAGGCCGATTTCTTTTCCGTAGGCACCAATGACCTGACACGGTATATTCTGGCCCACGACCGCCGGACGGGCAAAGCCCTCGAGTCCCACCGCTCCGATGTTCTCCGGGCCGTCAAGCTGGCGGCGGACGCCGCCCACAAGGCGGGGATTCGCGTCAGCATCTGCGGGGATATGGCGGCTGATTCGGAGCTTCTGGGAACATTCCTGGCCATGGGCATTGATGAACTGAGCGTCCCTCCGGCCTCTGTGCTGCCCCTGCGCGCCAGGGTCCGTAGCACTGTCGTAAAAAACTGCACGCTCGAAAAACTGGAATATTGAGCAAGGGGCGGGCCGGAAACGGTCCGCCTCTTTTCTGAAACGCAAATTGTGCGTGAAAAATGACAAAGTATGCAGAGGTGTCTTGCGTAAAATTGTGATATATACTATAAGAAAAATAAGTAGGGAATGGCCAACCCCAAAATGTGGATATAACAGGAAGCAGGTGAAAAGGGCGAAAGGTTTTCTTGCTATATTTTTGCTTTGTAAAATGCAATCTAGCGATAAGACAGTTAGTGTCAATTATTAGGAGCTACTTCCGAAACATAAAACAAGGGGGAGTTAAAATGAAACTCAATTTGCTCAGCCGCGGATTGACTGTAATTCTTGTTTTTATTTTTACGACTATGCTGGGGCTGACCAGTCTGGCATTTGAGGCGCGGGCAGACGTGAACCAGATGCTGGGTACCTCGTCCTATAAACTTGTCGACATTGGAGACGCCTCTGAGGATACCAACTATTTCAAGAAGACCACACAGTCCATCGACAGTTTTATGGATGAAAAATTAGCTTTGATTGAGGAAATCGTGGGTGAGGGGACTGTTCTTCTGAAAAATGACGGTACGCTTCCGCTTGCCTCAGGGGCAAGCGTGACGGCACTTGGCAAAGCGAGTACCGCTCTCGTTTATGGCGGTTCCTCCGGAAATGCGGCCATCGGCAACACAGGAAACAGCGAGATAAACTGGACTCTGAAACGTGGGCTTGAGAGCGCTGGTTTTTCCGTTAATCCGACCGTATGGAGCTACTATGAATCCCTAGGTCTTGATTATAAGTCCGATCCGTTGACAGAGCCTGACCCCGCGGGCATTCCTGTTGATGATGTCACCGCATACTCTGATGCGGCGATTGTGGTGCTTTCCCGGGTCTCCGGCGAGGGCAACGATGCGGCTGATGGCTATTATGAGCTGACAAATACCGAACTCAGCCTCGTTGCAAAAGCGGAGGAAATTTCAGATAAGGTCGTCGTGATCGTGAACTCTCCGTCTGCGCTTGCGGTAAACGCACTGAAAAACGATTCCAAGGTTGGGGCAATTCTTCAGGTCGGCGGCCTTGGGGCCCGTGGCACAAAAGCGCTGGGCAGCATCCTTTCCGGCGCAGTCAATCCCTCCGGAAAGCTCACTGACATCTACGCCGCCGACTCCCGTTCCTCCGCAGCCTATCAGATGGCAGGCACGGCGGAGTACACAAATGCCGCCGATATTCTGGCGGCGGCTGACAGCGTCCTCGGCATCGGTGCCGGTGGAACGAAGTACACGGTCTTCTCCGAAGGAATCTATGTGGGATACAAGTATTATGAGACCCGCTATGAGGATACTGTACTGAAAGAGGGTAATGCCGATGGCAGCGCTGGAACATTCAAATCAAGTGGCAGTTGGAACTACGGTGAAGAGGTGGATTATTCCTTTGGCTACGGCCTCAGTTATACTACGTTTGAGCAGGAGCTCGTTGACCTCACCGTTCAGGACGACGTGATTACCGCTGTGGTAAGGGTGAGAAACACAGGATTGGTTCCGGGCAAGGACGTGGTGCAGCTCTATGTTCAGAGTCCATATACCGCTTATGATAAGGAGAACTGCGTTGAAAAGTCTGCCATTCAACTTGTGAACTTCGGCAAGACAGCTCTCCTCCAGCCGAATGAGGAAGAGACGCTGACTCTTAAAATGGATACATACAATATCGCCAGTTACGACTATAAAAACGCAAAGGCATGGATTCTTGATGACGGTACCTACTACTTTGCTATCGGCAATGGTGCGCATGAAGCCCTGAACAATGTCCTTGCGGCCAAGGGGAAAACCGTTTCCGATGGTATGACGGCTGAGGGCGACTCGTCCCTTGTTAAAACGTGGGACAATTCCTCTTTCACCACTCTCACGAATCCCGCTTTTACTGAAAATGGCTTTACTACCCAAAACGGCCTGTATCACTATAATTCCGATGCAGAGGTCACGAACCGTCTCGGCGATGCGGATCTGAATCTCCTTCTCGGCGAGGGCACAGTAACTTATTTGACCCGATCCGATTGGCAGGGAAGTTGGTCAAGTGGTATAGCTGCCGTTGCGGCGAATCAGAAGATGATCGACCACATCACCTTTCTGCCTGTCTATGAGAAGGGTGAGCCAGTGGGCGACACCTATCAATACGGTGTTGAAGGCGCTATGAATATCATGATGGCCAGGGGCAAAGACTACGACGACGAAATCTGGGAGGATCTCCTCGATCAGCTCATGGTAGAGGAAATGATTGCTACCGTCGGCAAGAACTTCGGCGCAATCGATCCCATCCTCGGCATTTCTTTCCCGGGAACAAGCGATAACGACGGCGTCGGCTCCGGCCCGGCTGTGAACTACTCATCTGAATATGACCAGGGTTCTACGGCTTTTTCCGGCATCGCTAAATACAGTTCCGTGGATCCGCGGATGTATCCGTCTGAGACAATTCAGGCTTCGACATTCAATCAGGAGCTGACCTATAGAACGGGTGAGATGCTGAGCGAGGACTGCTACTACGCCGGCCTCACCAGTCTTTGGGGACCCGGCCTCGATCTGCACCGCCACCCCTATGCCGGACGGAATTTCGAATACTATTCCGAGGACAGCATGATGACCTATATCACCGGCGCCCAGATGGTCGCCGGACTGCAGTCCAACGGTGTGGTGGCAGGGCCCAAGCACTTCGCTTTCAATGACCAGGAGACTGACCGCTACGGCTTTGCCGTGTATGTCAACGAACAGGCCGCCCGTGAAAATTCTCTTAGAGCCTTTGAGGGTGCGGTCGCCGTCGGGAAGGCCATGAATGTCATGACCTCGCTGAACCGCATCGGCCCGGACTGGGTCGGAGAGAGCGATGAACTGCAGAACGACATTCTCCGTACCGAGTGGGGATTCATGGGGTACACCATAACGGATAATGCGCTTGAACCCTATATGTGTGGCCGCTCAATTGCGTTTGGCAACGACAAACTGATGCTTCTCCCCGGGAACAACCGCGACAGTGAACTCAATAAGGAATCCCTCCTCAATGACGTCAATCTGTTTGCCGCAGTTCGGGAGGCTTGCCATAGAATCCTCTATGTGTTTGTCAATTCGAAAGCTGTAAACGGCGTGTCGTCCTCGGTTCAGATCGTTCAGACAACGCCGTGGTGGGAGACTGCATTAATCGACATCGACGTCATCTTCGGCTGCCTCACGGCGCTTGGCATTGTCGGCATGCTTGCCAGCGGTGGGAAAAAAGACAAGGAGGGGAAATAACATGAGCGGGATTTTGAAAAACAAGAGACCCGGCGTTTTTGTCAACCTGATCGCCACAGCCTTTGCGCTTGCCGCGCTCATTGCGTACTCGGTGGCGGGGCAGGACAGCTACGGATTCGTACCTGCGGTCGATGTACTTTTGGGGTTGGGCATCGTTGCGTCACTGGTATTCACATGGCATGATTTCTTTGGGTTCGGTCCTGCCGTCGTGATGGCGCTTTTCGGTGCCGGTTTCGCGGTGTTTCTCAACTCACGCTTCATGTACTATTCCCATCAGTATTATGGGATTGCCTCCGATCCGATCACTACCGCTATGATCGTAACCACAGTTGCCTTTGCGGGAATGATTGTGTTTGAAATCATTTCGGCTTTCATGCGCTGGGAAGGGAACAGGTGATCAAAATGAAGAGTCTTTCTATTAAGAGCAAAATACTTGCCGCTGTTGCCGTTGTACTCTGCCTTGTCATTGTGGCAGCGTCCGTTCAGATGGCCGTTGCCATTACCGGTGCGAACCATTCCGACTACACACCTCCAGATGATGATCTCAGCACTTACGATGTCGTATTTTCAGGGAACATCACCCTGCTGGAGGAGCCCTATGATGTGACCTTGAAGGGTAAGGATGGCGAGTTTACCGTTGACGCCAATATGATGAAAGACATTATAGGCGGGACTTACACTTTTACCGAAGGCCAAGGCTGGACCTTTGCATTCAATGACAGCCTCGGAACCAACATCCGTTCGCAATATGATAAGGTATCTAAGGCTCATAGCTTTGTATATTCCCTCGATTTGGGCGCAAGAGGCGTGGGTAATATAATGTTCTCCAATGAGGATGCAGACTTTGTGGCATCCGACACCCCGTGGGAGGATATTCCCACTTTTTCCGGTACCGCTGACTTTGGTGGTATCAGTGCAACGATGAAAATGGTATGTAAGGCAGATGGTACATTCAACTTGTTCAGCACGGATTTGGGTCAATACGTCAGCGCTCAAGCAGGTACATATGAATTCAAGGACGGCATATATGTGTTTAGAGTAACTGACAGCGATAAGGAGTATGTGTCCGAGTTGAAAGATGGCATCCAAGTTGTGACCGTACTATTAGATTTGCCAGTGATGGGGTTATCTGAAATTCCAACAGAAATAACACAAACAATTCTTACTGCGGATGAATGATTGATAGATATATGCTATAGTATAAAGGCCCGGTTTTTCGGGTCTTTATACTTGTCCAAAATATGAGGTATAATTTGTATTTCAAAAGTTGGGTGAAATTGTGAGAAAGCTATCTTTTCTTGAGGATTGGGTTTTTCGCCGTATAGGGACAGACTTTTGGCAGCCTATTAATCTCCCCCATGATGCCATGCTCTCCGAGCCCCGCACGGCGGACAGCGCCGGCGGCACCAACACCGGCTGGTTCGCCGGCCGGGACTACGAGTACCTCAAAGAGTTCGACGCCCCGGCGGACGCCACCTATATCGAGTTCGAGGGCGTCTACCACAACGCGGAAGTCTGGCTGGACGGAGCGGGCGTCCCCGCCCACCCCAACGGATACTTCGGCTTTAAGGTGCCGGTGACTGAAGGGAGGCACACCATCCGGGTGGTGGCCCATAACGCCGACCAGCCCAATTCCCGGTGGTACTCCGGTGCGGGCATCTACCGCCCCGTGACCCTGGTGACTCTGCCCAAAGAGCATATCATTCCGGAGAGCGTCGCCGTCAGGACGGTGGATTTCAGGGCCCGCAAGGTCAGTGTGGATTTTGAGACCACCGGGGCGGGCCCCGTTAAGTGCGAGATCCTGGACGGAGAAGTGGTGCTGGCGTCGAAGGAGTCCTCCGATCCGATGAAGTTCATCCTGGCCGGGGCGGAGCTGTGGAGCCCGGAACATCCCAAGCTGTATACCTGCCGCCTCACCTGTGGCGAGGACATGCAGGAGGTCCGCTTCGGCATCCGCTCGGTGGAGTGCGACGCCAAAGGCGGCTTCCGGCTCAACGGGAAGCGCACCCTGCTGCTGGGGGCCTGCATCCACCACGACAACGGACTCCTGGGGGCCATGGAGCATCCCTTCGCCGCCCGGCGGAAGATCGCCCTGCTGAAAAAGGCGGGGTATAACGCCATCCGCTCCGCCCACAATCCGGCCAGCAAGGCCGTCCTGGACGCCTGCGACGAATTGGGTGTTATGGTGCTGGACGAGTACGCGGACATGTGGTACATCCACAAGACCCAGTACGACTACGCCAATTTTGTGGAGAAAAACTGGCGGAACGATTTGAAGCTGCTGGTGGAGAAGGACCGGAACCACCCCGCCGTGGTGATGTACTCCATCGGCAACGAGGTGGCAGAGACCGCCCAGAAGAAAGGCATCGAGCTGACAGGGCAAATGCGGGACTATCTCCACACCCTGGATGACCGGCCCGTCACCTGCGGCATCAACATCTTCTTCAACTTCCTCAGCTCCATGGGGTTCGGCGTCTACTCCGACGACAAGGCCAAGGCTGAGGCGGCCAAGGCGGAGAAGAACAAGGGCAAACCCCAGAAGAAAAAGGCGGTGGGCAGCGAGTTCATCAACAATGTGGCTGGCCTGCTGGGCGCCGGATTCATGAAGTTCGGGGCCACCCTCTACGGCAGCGACGTAAAGACCAGAGACGCCTTTGCAAGAGTGGATGTCGCCGGTTACAATTACGGCGTCAACCGCTACAAAAAGGACCTGAAGAAATACCCGAACCGGGTCATCCTGGGCAGCGAGACCTTCTGCTCCGACGCAGCCGCCTTCTATGATCTGGCCAAGGACAACCCCGCTCTCATCGGCGACTTTGTGTGGACAGGGATGGACTATCTGGGCGAGGTAGGTATTGGGGCCTGGGAATACAAAGAGTACGCCCCGGAGTTCGAGCACGTCCCCGGCTGGATCGCCGCCGGCGCGGGGACCATCGACCTGATCGGCACCGAGACCTGCCAGATGGCCTACACCCAGGTGGCCTTTGAGCTGTGCCCCGTCCGCATCGGGGTGGTCCCGGTGAAGTGGGCCAGCGAGAAGCACTCCCCCGGCGCGTGGCGGATGACCAACGCCATCGAGAGCTGGTCCTGGCAGGGCTGCGAGGGGAAGTCCACCACGGTGGAGGTCTACGCCCGTGGGGCGGAGGCGGAGCTGCTGCTGAACGGGAAGTCCCTGGGCCGGAAGAAACTGCCCGCCAGCCATCAGGTGAAGTTCAAGGTAACTTATCAGCCGGGAGAGTTCACCGCCGTGGTCTATGACGAGAATGGCAATGAGGCCGCCCGGACTAGCCTCCGCACCGCCGGGGAGGAGACGAAGCTGACCCTCATCCCGGAGCAGGAGACGGTGAAGCCCGGCGACCTGCTCTACGTCCGGCTGCGCTATACCGACGGGAACGGCACCGTCAAGCCTCTGGAGCGGGGGGATGTCAAGGTGCGCGTGGAGGGCGGCAGGCTGCTGGCCCTGGGCAGCGCCTGCCCCTATAGCGAGCGGGGCTACCTCACCGACGCCACCGACACCTACTACGGCGAGGCCCTGGCCATCATCCAGCCAGAGGGCGATGTGACGGTCAAGGCGGAGAGCGGGCACGGCTCCGCGCAGGCGGCGGTCAGGTTTTTGGACGGGATACAGTAAAAGGAGGCACGCATAATGCGGCGGGAACAGACGGCCCATGATGAGGGTCTTTGCTTAGGCATCGAGTTTGGCTCTACCCGGATCAAGGCGGTGGCCATCGACGGGAGCCATGCCCCGGTCTCATCCGGGGACTACACCTGGGCCAGCAGTTATGAAAACGGTGTCTGGACCTACTCCCTGGACGAGGTTTGGACCGGGCTGAAAGCGGCCATCGCGGGCGTGGAGGGCCGGGAAAACGTCAGAGCTATGGGCGTGTCCGCCATGATGCACGGGTATCTGGCCTTTGACGCGGACTGGAAGCTGCTGGTCCCCTTCCGCACCTGGCAGAATACCATGACAGGCCGGGCCTCGGAGGAGCTGACCTCCCTATTCGGCTTCAACATCCCCCAGCGGTGGTCCATCGCCCACCTGTATCAGGCGGTGCTGAACGGGGAAGATCATGTCTCGCGGATCGCCCATATCACCACCCTGGCGGGATATGTCCACTACATGCTCACCGGGGTGAACGCCGTGGGCATCGGCGAGGCCTCCGGGATGTTCCCCATCGACTCGGAAAAGCTCTGCTATGACAGGGATATGCTGGAGAAGTTCGACCATCTCATCTCGGACCGGGATTTGCCCTGGAGGCTGGAGGACATCCTGCCCGCCGTGCTGACGGCGGGGGAGGACGCCGGCTCCCTGACCCCGGAGGGGGCCGCCCGGCTGGACGGCCTGCTGCCGGCCGGCATCCCCTTTGCCCCCGCCGAGGGGGACGCGGGCACCGGCATGGCGGCCACCAACGCGGTGGCCATCCGGACGGGCAACGTGTCTGCCGGCACCTCCATCTTCTCCATGGTGGTGCTGGAGCAGCCGCTGAAGAAGGTCTATGAGGAGATTGACCTGGTGACCACCCCCACCGGCAGGCCGGTGGCCATGGTCCACTGCAACAACTGCACCAACGACACCAACGCCTGGGCGGGGGTGCTGCGGGAGACCGCGGAGCTGTTCGGCGCCGCCCCCGATACCGGCGAACTGTACACCAAACTGTACCAAAAAAGCCTGGAGGGCGACCCGGACTGCGGCGGCGTGACGGTGTGCAACTATCTGGCCGGCGAGGGCGTGACCCACATGGACGCGGGGCGGCCTCTGGTGGTCCGGCGGCCGGACAGCAGATTCACGCTGGCAAACTTCTTCCGGGCCCAGCTCTACTCCACCATGGCGACATTGAAGATCGGCATGGACATCCTGGCGGAGGAGCGGGTGAACATCGACTTCCTCACCGGCCACGGCGGCCTGTTCAAGACCCCCGGCGTGGGACAGCGGTATCTGGCGGCCGCCTGCAGCGCCCCCGTGACCTGTATGGAGACCGCCGGCGAGGGCGGCCCCTACGGCATGGCGCTGCTGGCTGCCTACCGGCTCAACCGGGCAGAGGGGGAGACTCTGGAGGACTATCTGAACAGCCGTGTCTTTGCCGGGGTGTCCGGGACCACGGTGGCCCCGCTGGCGGAGGACGTGGAGGGCTTCAACGCCTACATGAAACAGTACCGCACCCTGCTGTCCGTGGAGCGGACGGCGGTGGAGGCGCTTTAGGAGGAATAGGAAAAGGTTGAAACATTGCAATTTGAGTGCCATTCCGAAAAAGGACGCACAAAAACAGGCCCCCCGAAGCGGACCGAAATTTAAGATTGAAGATAAGACCTAAGAGGAAACAGGGGCAGTCACGAGATAGCCTTGGCGTTGGAGGATAAAGACAGCCTCTTCCACAGAG
>CANQKJ010000023.1 GCA_947624465.1 uncultured Oscillospiraceae bacterium | reverse complement strand
CCAAGGCCCTGGCCGCCGGGGCCAGCGTGGTCATGCTGGGCTCCCTGCTGGCCGGCTGCGAGGAGTCCCCCGGCGACACCGAGGTCTACCAGGGCCGCCAGTTCAAGGTCTACCGGGGCATGGGATCCCTGGGCGCCATGGCCGAGGGCTCCAAGGACCGCTATTTCCAGACCAACAACAAGAAGCTGGTGCCCGAGGGCGTGGAGGGCCGTGTGCCTTATAAGGGACCGGTGTCCGAGACCATCTACCAGATGATGGGCGGCCTGCGGGCCGGCATGGGCTACACCGGCTGCGGCACCATCGACGAGCTGCGCACCAAGGCGCAGTTCATCCAGATCACCGCCGCCGGTCTGCGGGAGTCCCACCCCCACGACATCTACATCACCAAGGAGGCCCCAAACTACTCCGTCAGTCCCCAGTGATTTTGCAAATTGGAAGCGGAAGACTTTCGTTTTGACAGATAAACAGCGCTACACAGCCCCGGACCGGCCTCCTCCGATCCGGGGCTGTTTTTTTCTAATAAATGGTTGACAAGCTGGTATACGAGGCATATAATATACATATCTCACAAAAAGGAGGGTCGAGCTATGAAGAAAATTGTCAAAAAAGAGGAAATCAGCAAGCTGATGGGCATGAGCGCCTATGAGCGCAGCAGATGCAAGATGGATTTCTACTCCCGGCAGGAGCAGGGGGGACAGTGGCTGGATTGGAAATTCATGGGCCATTCTCTGCCTCCCGCTTCCGACTATGAGGTAGAAATGACAGACAAAGGCGTCTTTCTTGTGAGAGAAGCTCAGAACGGGGAGGGTGAGGAGCGCATGGAGCGCTACCGCCTGACTCTGCCCTGCAACGAGGTCCTGCACGTGATCTGACGTTGCCCGCATACATAGAGAAGGCCGCCCGGCGCGAAGCGCCGGACGGCCGTTTTGTCTGCGCGTCTGCCGTTGTTCTGCCGGTCACAGCTCCAGGCGGACGGCCTCCGCCTCCGGGCGGGCGGGATCCAGCAGCCAGATCTCCTTCTCCTTGCCCACCGCGTAGGTGAGGGTGTAGTGGGTGCCGCCGGTGGTGCCGTCGAACACGGCCAGGATGGCGGCGGAGCGGTCCACCAGATACCGGTCCCGCCGGAGCATACAGAACCTGCCGTACTCCTGCTGGACCACCGTCTCCAGGTCGCAGGCGTCCAGGATGGCCCGCCAGCGGCGGCGGTCCTCTTCGGGCCAGCGGTCCGCCTGGGTGGGGCAGGGGACCGCGCCCTCCACCGTCACGCCGGGATACCGCTCCCGCAGGGCCAGGGCGGCCTCGGCAAAGTACAGGTCGCACCCCTGGGCCATGCCGGAGATGAAGTGCCGGTAGCCCCGCAGGTAGAGCCGCGTAAGTTCCCGGGCGATGCTGGTTTTCAGCGCCGCGCACCGGGGGTCGCTCTCGTCAAAGCCCCAGGGGAGCTTGTCCGGGCGGTGGCCGGTGAAGCAGCAGGTGGCGTCCCGCCGGATATCCACGGCCATCGCCTCCTCTCTGCCCATATTCTACCTGAACCGCCGGGGCAAGTCAAGAGAAAGCTGAAACATTTGTTTGAAAACCGGGACCAAACGTCCGATATGCGGCCCCGCCGAAATTTGGGGTTGCATTTCCCGCGGGGCGTGCTATAATGTGGGCAGGACAACTGGATAACTGTCTTCAGGGCGGGGTGAGATTCCCCACTGGCGGTACAGTCCGCGAACCATGTTTCATGGCCGACCCGGTGAAACTCCGGGACCAACGGTTATAGTCCGGATGGAAGAAGATGTGTTGCGCATACTCCTTTTGATCGACACCTGAGAAGGCAATTTTTCAGGCGTCTGCATCGGAAAGGAGTGTTTTTTATGTTCGATCATCTGAAAGACCTTTGGGCCGCGGTCCAGGACAACGTCCTGTTCCTGGTGATGTGCCTGCTGGTGTTCGTGGGGCTGTTCCTTGTGGCGCTGGCGGCGGAGAAGCTGTGGCTCAAAACGCCCAAACAGCCGGCGGCCCGGCGGGCGGCCTACATCGGCGTGTTCGGCGCCATCGCCGCCATCCTGATGTACTGGGAGTTCCCGCTGCCCTTCGCCCCCTTCTTCTACGAGCTGGACTTCAGCGAGGTGCCGGTACTCATCTGCTCCTTCTCCCTGGGGCCGGTGGCCGGGGTGGTGTGCGAGTTCGTGAAGATCCTCCTGAAGCTGGTCATCAAGGGCACCAGCACCGCCTTCGTGGGGGATTTCGCCAATTTCGCCACCGGCTGCTCCTTCATCCTGCCCGCCACGGTGGTCTATCACCGCTTCAAGACCCGCAAGGGCGCTCTGGCGGGCATGGCCGCGGGCACCGGGGTGATGACGGTGTTCGGCAGCCTGTTCAACGCGGTCTATCTGCTCCCCGCCTTCTCCGAGCTGTACGGGATGCCCCTGGACCAGATCGTGGGCATCGGCACGGGCATCAACCCGGCCATCAACAGCGTGAGCACCCTGGTGCTGCTGGCGGTGGCCCCCTTCAATCTGGTGAAGGGCGTGGTGGTGTCCCTGCTGACCTTCCTGCTGTACAAGCACATCGAGCGGCTGTTCCGCATGAGATGAAAGCGTCCGCCCCGCCGGGAACAGTCCCGGCGGGGCGCTTTTCCGGTCCGCGCCGCAGAAAAGGGTGGATTTTCCCGGAAAAATGTAGTATGATATACTTTAGACTAAACTCGGGGAGGTGGAGGCCATCAGTATCTTCGATATTATCACGCTGCTGGGCGGCCTTGCCATGTTCCTCTACGGGATGCGGGTCATGGGGGACGCGCTGAAGGAGAGCTCCTCCGGCCCGCTGAAAAAGGCCCTGGAGCTGCTGACCAGCACCCCGCTCAAGGCGTTTCTGCTGGGCCTGGCCATGACGGCGGTGATCCAGTCCTCCACCGCCACCATCGTCATCACCTCCGGCCTGGTGGCCGCGGGGGTCATCTCCCTGCGGCAGTCCCTGGGCATCATCGTGGGGGCCAACGTGGGCACCACCGTCACCGGCCAGATCATCCGCCTGCTGGATGTGGACTCCTCCGGCACCTCCATCCTCCGCGTTTTCACCCCGTCCACCCTGGCGCCGCTGGCCCTGATCGTCGGCATCATCATCCTCATGGGCTTCCAGCAGAACGGCCCCATACAGACCGGCCAGATCGTCATCGGCTTCGGCATCCTGTTCTCCGGGCTGCTGTCCATGACCGGCGCGGTGGATGTGCTCACCCAGTCCGGCGTCATCGAGGGGCTGTTTGCCAGGCTGGGCAGCAACCCGGTCCTGGGCTATGTCATCGGCGCGGCGGTGGCCTTCGTGCTCCAGAGTTCGTCGGCCAGCATCGGCATTTTGCAGGCTTTTTCCACCTCCGGCCAGTTGACGTTCAGCGCCATCTACGCGGTGCTGGCGGGTATCTACCTGGGGGACTGCGTCACCACCGCCATTGTCATCAACATCGGCGCCAGGCCCGGCGCCAAGCGGGTGGGCTGCGTCAATATCATCTTCAACCTCTGCAAGACCGCGCTGGTGCTCATCGGAGTGTTCGTCCTCTATCACGTGGGCGCGCTGGGCGGCATCTGGAGCAGTCCCATCGACTCCGGCGGCATCGCCAACGCCAACACGGTGTTCAATCTGGTCAGCGCCGTGGCCATGTTCCCGCTGCTGGGCCTGTTCGAGAAGCTCAGCTATCGGCTGGTGAAGGACGTTCCCGTCCCCGCCGACAAGTACAGCGAGCAGCTGGACGCCCTCAACCCGGTGTTTTTCAGCACCCCCGCCATCGCCCTGGGCCGGTGCTACGACGCTCTGCTCACCATGTACGATGTGGCCCGGAGGAACATCGGCCGCGCCTTTGACGTGGTCGCCAGGTACGACGCCGGCGCCGCCGGACAGATCGCCGGGGACGAGGACACGGTGGACCTGTTCGCCGACCGGATCAGCAACTATCTGGTGCAGATCTCCGCCCACCTGACCGCCCCCAACCATGTGGAGATCATGAACCAGTACTACGCCGTGGTCACCGAGTTCGAGCGGCTCAGCGACCACGCCATGAACATCCTGGAGACCGCCCAGGACCTGCGGGGCAGGAACGAGGTCCTGCCCGACGCCGCCCAGAGGGAACTGGCGGTGCTGCGGGAGCTGCTGGACACTATCCTGGACCTGGGGGACCAGACCTTCCGGCACCGGGACGTGGCCGCCGCCCGGCGCATCGAGCCGCTGGAACAGGTGGTGGACGACATGGTGTCCGTCCTGCGGGACAACAACCTGGACCGCATCCGCTCCGGCGGCTACTCCACCTACGCCGGGAACGCCTTTATGAACCTCCTGTCCGAGGCGGAGCGCATCTCCGACGCCTGCTCCAACATCGGCGTGGCCACCATCGCCCGGGCCATGCCCGAGCTGAAACACCAGGTCCACGAATATGTATCCCAGCTCCACGCGGGCCAGGACGAGGACTTCAACCGGCAGTATCAGGAGGCCCACGAGAAGTATTTCGACCAGATCAGGGAGACGTAAGAGGCCATAGAAGGCCGGGATAACGGCGCGGGACCGGCGTGCTGGCGCTGGCCGTCTCCGGCCTCCCCGACCGTTATAAAAATGCGCCCCGGACCAGAAAACGGTCCGGGGCGTTTTCGCGTCTGTGGGGCGGGGGAGAGGTCACAGGGACCTCACATACCGCAGATCGACGCACACCGTGTCGTGGGGGAAGGGGATCTCGGCGAAGGTGCCGTCCCAGGCGAAGCCGTGGCGGGCGTAGAACCGCCTGGCCCCCTCGTTCTCCCGCAGGACGAACACGAAGGCGTTCCGGTAGCCGCCCGCCCTCAGCCGCTCCAGGGCCTCCGCCATCAGGATGGAGCCGTAGCCCTTGCCCTGCTCTCCGGGGAGGGTGTAGAAGGAGGCCAGTTCCCCCCAGTCCTCGTATCCCTCGTTGGGGAATTGGCACTCGGCGCTGTTGAAATTGTCCTTCCGGGCGCGGCAGTAGTTCAGGCAGGCCACCGGCGCGTCCCCTCTGTAAAGGAGAAGCCCTTTGATGCCGTTTCGGGTCTCGTAGTTGGCCCGAAAGGCCTCTAGCCAGTGGTCGTTGCCGATGGCGTCCAGGAAGTCGTCGGGCACCGCGCCCCGGTAGCTGATCTTCCACGCCCGGGCGTGGATCATGGACATGGCCCGGAAGTGGGCCTCGGTGCGGGCGTCCACGATTTGAAGCTGTTCCATCCGATCATCTCCAGTCAAAGGGAAGCCCCGCCCGTATGGGCGGGGCATACCGGCAGGCGTCCCCGTTCCCGCCCTTGCCTCAGGTCAATGCGTGGTAGTACAGAATAAAGGCCGAAGCCATGTAACGATGCGCTCGTACCCGATAGGGGCTGCCCGATACAGGGGACTCGAACCCCGCGCGGCCCTGCGCGTTCCACCTATTCCGGCGGTTTCACCTCTTGCCGGATCGAGGTCGCATTACGCCCCCGAGGCTACCAACGACCTGCCGGTCCTCACAGATCGACGGTCCAGTTGGTCTGCTGGATGGTGTTGTCCAGCAGGCGGAGCTGTTTGGAGATCTGGTCGGCCTTCTTCTGTAGGGCCTGGACGTCCACGGCGCTCATGATCTTGATTTCGCTGCGGGTGGCCCGCTGATAGGTGCGGCTGGCGGTCTGGGCCAGGTCCCGGAGGGTGCCCGCCTGCTGGGTCAGGGCGTCCCGCTTGGCGATGAGTTCGGTGAGGGTCCTGCCCTCCACCTGGGTCCTGCAGTTGGCCAGGTTGATCTTTGCCGTGATGTCCTCCAGGGCGGCCAGGGCGTTCTCGTAGTCCTTCAGCAGGGCGGCGGGGTCCTCGGCGGTCTTCTCCCCCTCCTGCACCAGGGCGTTGTCCATCAGGCGGCTCCTGAGCTGCTGGACCTTCCGGTTCAGGTCGGCCCGCTCCTGCAATGCCTCTGCCAGTTTCATGGCGATCTCTCCTTTATCAGATGTGTTTAAGCGTGGACCAGTTCTTTTTCCTCCTCCGCCGCGGCCTGCTTGGCAAGCTGGCGGGCGTTGGCAAGCATCAGCTTGATGCGGTTCTCCTGGTTGATCTTGGTGGCGCCGGGGTCGTAGTCGATGGCCACGATATTGGAGCTGGGGTAGTCGTCCTTGAGCTTGCGGATCATGCCCTTGCCCACGATGTGATTGGGCAGGCAGCCAAAGGGCTGGGTGCAGACGATATTGGGCACCCCCGAGTGGATCAGCTCCAGCATCTCCCCGGTGAGCAGCCAGCCCTCGCCCATCTTGTTCCCGTCCCCCAGGTAGCCGTGGACCAGCTTGTGCATCTCCTCAAAGGTGCCGGGAGCGCGGAAACGGCTCTTTTTCAGGGCGGCGATCATGTCCTTCTGGCAGTTCTCGATGAAGCCCTTGAGGACCTGGCAGGCCTTTTTCTTGATCCACAGTCCGCCGTAGATGTCCACGTCCACGATGCGGTTGTAGACCTTGAAGATGATGAAGTCGGTGAGGCCGGGGACCACCGGCTCCGCCCCCTCGGACAGGAGAAAGTCCTCCAGGTTGTTGTTGCCCAGGGGGGAGAACTTCACGTAGATCTCGCCGACCACCCCCACCCGGACCTTTTCCTCGTCCTTCACCGGGATGGCGGCGAACTCGGCGATGATCTGATCGAACAGGGCCAGCATCTCCCTGCGGGTCATGCCCCTGCCCTTTTGGAAGCCCTGGGTCAGACGCTCCTCCCAGCGCTCCACCATGGCGTCGGCGTCGCCCTTATCGATCTCGTAGGGCCGCACCTGGTTGGCCACGTTGACGATCAGGTCCCCGTACATCATGGCGTAGACGATCTTCCGCAGCAGGGGGAGGGTCAGGGACCAGCCGGGGTTGTGCTCCAGCCCGGACAGGTTGATGGAGATGACGGGGACGAACTCCAGCCCCGCCTTGACCAGGGCCTTGCGGAGCAGGTGGATGTAGTTGGAGGCCCGGCAGCCGCCGCCGGTCTGGGTGATGCAGAGGGCCACCTTGTGGGGGTCGTACCCGCCGTGCTTGATGGCGTCGATGAGCTGGCCGATGACCAGCAGGGCGGGGTAGCAGGTGTCGTTGTGGACGTATTTCAGCCCCTCGTCCACGATGCCCCGGTGGTTGGAGGTGAGCATATCCACCTTGTACCCCTCCAGGACGAGAAGCTGCCGGAACATACCGAAGTGGACGGGCAGCATCTGGGGCATGAGGATGGTGTATTCCTCCTTCATCTCCTTGGTGAACAGGAGGCGGCCGTCCTTGTCGTATACCAGTTTAGCCATTGTCTTGTTCCTTTCCCCGCTCCTCCATGGCGGCCATCAGGGAGCGCACCCTGATCCTGACGGCGCCCAGATTGCTGATGTCGTCGATTTTCAACTGGGTGTAGAGCTTGCCGCCGCTCTCCAGGATGGAGCGGACCTCGTCGCCGGTGATGGCGTCGGTGCCGCAGCCGAAGGATACCAGCTGGATGAGCTGCATATCCGGCTGGGTGCAGACGTACCGGGCGGCGTTGTACATCCGGGCCTGAAAGGTCCACTGGTTCAGCACCTTCCGGGGGGCGTAGTCCTCCAGGTAGGCCACCGCATCCTCGCTGACCACGTAGAAGCCGAAGGAGCCGATCAGCTCGTCGATGCCGTGGTTGATCTCCGGGTCGATGTGGTAGGGCCGGCCCGCCAGCACGATGATGGGCCGGCCCGCCGCCCGGGCCTCTTCGATGTAGGCCCTGCCCGTGGCCCGCACGTCCTCCTCGTGGGCGTGATAGGCCTCAAAGGCGGCCCGGATGGCCTCCTTCGCCTCGTGCCGGGGGACGCCGAAGGTGTCGGCGAACCACTGGGAGCCGATGCGCTCGTAGTCGTGGGGCCGGTGGAGGCCGGCGTAGGGGTTGAGGAATTTCGTCTTTTTCAGGTCGGGGATGTTGGCGGCCAGCAGCTCGGGGTAGTAGGCCACCACCGGGCAGTTGTAGTGGTTGTCGGAGATCCTCTCGTTGAAGTTGTAGGACATACAGGGGTAGAAAATGGCGTCCACTCCCGCCTCCACCAGGGCCTCCACGTGGCCGTGGAGCAGCTTGGCGGGGTAGCACACCGTGTCCGACGGGATGGTGCGCTGGCCCTTGATGTACAGCTTCCGGGAGGACTCGGGGGAGAGGACCACCTCGAAGTTCAGCCGGGTGAACAGCTCGAACCAGAAGGGCAGGTTCTCATACATATTGAGCCCGAAGGGGATGCCGATGCGGCCCCGGGAGCCGTCGCCCTTCCCCTTGCCCTCCAGGGCGCGGAGCTTCCTGTACTTGTAGCGGTACAGATTGGGCAGCTCGATCCTCTCCTTGCCCAAAGGCCGGGAGCAGCGGTTGCCGGAGATGAACCGCCGCCCGCCGTCGAAGGTGTTGACGGTGAGAGAGCAGTGGTTGGTGCAGAGATTGCAGGTGACGGGCCGCGCCGTGTGGGTGAAGGACTGTAAGGCGTCTAAACTTAACAGGGAGGACTTCTCCAGATGAAGGTTCCTGGCGCACAGCGCCGCCCCGAAGGCCCCCATGATGCCGGCGATGGTGGGCCGGGTGACCTCCCGTCCCAGCTCCTGCTCGAAGGCGCGGAGCACCGCGTCGTTGTAGAAGGTGCCCCCCTGGACCACGATGTGCCTGCCCAGATCGTCGGCGTTGGCGGCCCGGATGACCTTGTAGATGGCGTTCTTCACGATGGAGATGGACAGCCCCGCGCTGATATCCTCCACGGAGGCGCCGTCCTTCTGGGCCTGCTTCACGCTGGAGTTCATAAAGACCGTGCAGCGGGATCCCAGGTTCACCGGCTTTTTGGTGAACAGGCCCAGTTTGGCGAAGTCGGCGATATCGTACCCCAGAGCTTTCGCGAAGGTCTCGATAAAGGAGCCGCAGCCGGAGGAGCAGGCCTCGTTGAGCATGATGGAGTCCACCGCGCCGTTCCGGATCTTAAAGCACTTCATGTCCTGGCCGCCGATGTCGATGATGAAGTCCACGTCGGGGTTGAAGTGGGCGGCCGCCCGGTAGTGTGCCACCGTCTCCACCAGTCCCAAATCGCAGGAGAAGGCGTTCTTGATCAGGTCCTCGCCGTAGCCGGTGACGGCGGAGCCCTTAATGACGATCCGGTCCCCGCAGAGGCCGTAGATGGTCTTCAGCTGGTCCAGCACGATGGCCACCGGGTTGCCCTGGTTGGAGTGGTAGTAGGTGTAGAGCAGTCCGCCGTCGGGGGCGATGAGGGCCATCTTGGTGGTGGTGGAGCCGGCGTCGATGCCCAAATACGCGTCGCCGGTGTAAGTATTGATATCCGCCTTGGGCGGGGTGGAGGAGTTGTGCCGGGCGGTGAACGCGTCGTATTCCTCCCGGCTGGCGAACAGGGGGGGCATGGTGTCCACCACCGAGGTGGCCCCCCGGCTCTCCTCCAGCAGCCGGAACAGCTCATTGAAGGGCCTGGCGGGGTAGTCGGAGGAGCAGAGGGCCGCGCCGATGGCGGCGAAGCAGTCCCCGTCCTCCGGGAAGACGGCGTGGGCCTCGTCCAGCTGGAGGGTCTCCACGAACCGCTCCCTGAGGCCCATGAGGAAGTGCAGCGGCCCGCCCAAAAACACGATCTTGCCCTTCAGCTCCCGGCCCTGGGTCAGGCCGGCCACCGTCTGATCCACCACCGCCTGGAAGATGGAGGCGGCCACGTCCTCCTTGCGCCCGCCCTGGTTCAGGATGGGCTGGATGTCGCTCTTGGCGAACACGCCGCACCGGGAGGCGATGGGGTATATTTTTTCATGCTTGAGGGACAGTTCGTCCAGCTCGTTCACGGTCACGTTCATCAGGGTGGCCATCTGGTCGATGAAGGCCCCGGTGCCCCCGGCGCAGGAGCCGTTCATCCGCTCCTCCAGCGCCCCGCCGAAGAAGATGATCTTGGCATCCTCGCCGCCCAGCTCGATGACGGCGTCGGTGTCGGGGATGAACTGGTTGACGGCGGCGGCGGTGGCGTACACCTCCTGGACGAAGTCCAGTCCGGCGGCCTTGGCCACCCCCAGGCCGGCGGAGCCGGTGATGACCAGCCGCACGTCCTTGCCTTTCAGCATATCCTCAATGGAGCGCAGGGTCTCGCAGGCCCGCTCCCTGGCCTTGGAATAGTGCCGCTCGTAGGAGCGGAACAGCAGCCTGTTGTCCTCGTCCAGCACCACCACCTTGACGGTGGTGGAGCCGATGTCGATGCCGACGCGCAAACTCATGGGACGCACCTCACTCAATATCCATGGGCCGTACGGCCCGGAAAAACACGCCTGAACGGGGCGATTTCCGCCCACGTTAAAAGCTATTATATAAAAACGGCGCGGTTTTTTCAATAGCAGATTTATGAACGGGCGGCGTTTTCCGACAAAAATACCGAACTGCCCAAAATCCCTCTTGACAACCATCGAAGTTCGAGGTATTCTATACATAGAATATCGAGGTAAGGGGGCGGTATCGTGTCCGGCAAAACCGAGCTGTACGCCTGGGCGGACCGGGCGGCAAGACACGTCCGCTTTCTGCCTGACCGGGCCGGCGTCCGGGCGGAGCTGCAAAACCACATGGAGGACCGGTACGAGGCCCTCACCGCCGGCGGGCTGGACGAGGGGGCCGCCGCCGCGAGGACCGTGGCCGCCATGGGGGACGCGGACCAGGTGGGCCGGGCGCTGAACAGGCTCCACTCCCCCCTGCTGGGCTGGGCGTGGCTGCTGTCCAAGGTGCTGGTGATCCTGCTGGCGGCGGGGCTGGCGCTGGCCGCCGTCCTGATCGTCCCGTTCGACGCCGTCCTGGACGATCAGGAAATCCGGCGGGCCGCTTGGGCGTTCGAGGAGACGGATTACCAGTACAGAAAGCGCCTCCTGCTGGCGGAGGGGAACGGCGAGGCGGTCTGCGGGGACTACACCCTGCGGCTCCCGGCCGCCGCCCGGTGGCGGTGGGAGGGCGAGGAGACCGACTTCATCTATCTCCGGCTGGAATCGGAGCACGCCCTGTTCACCCCGGAACTGGATATGCGCAGCGTCTACAGCGCCCTGCGGATCACCGACGATCAGGGCCGCCGGTGGGCGGCCGCGAACATGGGCTGGTGCGATACCATGTGGGACCCCTGTTCCGAGTTCGGCTGGATCAGTTTCCGGGTCCCCAGGGACAGCGCCACCGCCCGGTGGTATGAGGTGAGCTACGACCGGGGCGGCCATCGGTTCACCCTCCGCATCGACATGGAGGAGGCGGGCGCATGAAGGAGAAACGGAAGGCCCCGCTGGCCCGTATCCCGCGGCTGACCCGGGGACAGAAGCTGGCCCGGAACCTGATCTGCTGTGTGCTTTTGGCGGCGCTGCTCTTTGCGGGGCTGCTTTATTCCGGCGTCATCAGCCGAGTCCCCCTGCCTCTGGAGTGGCGGTTCCGGCTGGCGGAGCGCAGCGCGCTGCTCCAGCCCTCGGAGATCGTGGCCGGCCTGTCCATGGAAGACGCCATATACTGGGACGCGGACGGCGAATTCCCCACCCTTGACGAGTGGGGGGACCAGGACGCCACCGCGAAGTGGAGCTTTGCCCACAGCCAGTTCCGGGACGCGCGTTTCCTCCTGGGCCGGAGTCCCGGCTGGCTCCACATCTACGAATCCGGGTTTCTGAATCGCCTCACCGCCGCTCTTCCCGCCGGACCGGGGGATGTTTCGGCCTACTTGTATTTGATCCACTTCAATGGCGACGGCCCCGAGCTGGCCCCGCTGGTCGTGTACAGCGACCTCCCCGCCGCCAGAGTGGAGGCGGAGCTGGCCGTCCGGGGCGAAGACGGAAGCACGGTCCTCCGGGGAAGCCGGGAGACGGAGGACGGCGCCTGCCTGCTCATCGCCGGGCGGACGGAGGAGGAGACGCCGCCGGAGGCCGTCTTTGAGAAAAGCGGCTACTGGCTGCGGGTGCGGCTGATGGACGAAAACGGAGCGGTCCTGGGGGAGCGCTCCGGCAATGTGGAATACGGAGGAGGCTGGACCGAATGAAGATCGACAAGAGTCTGCTGTCGGGCAGCACCGGGCTGCTGGCGCTCTCCCTGCTGAAGACGGGGGATATGTACGGCTACCAGATGATCGCCGAGCTGGAGCGGCGGAGCGATAAGACCTTTGAGATGAAGGAGGGCACCCTGTACCCCGTCCTCCACGCGTTGGAGAAGGAGGGGGCGGTGCGCTCCTACACACAGACCACCCCCGGCGGGCGCCCCCGCAGGTATTATCACCTGACAGGCAGGGGCCTGCGCCTGCTGGACGAGAAGAAGGCGGAGTGGCGGGCCTTCTCCGAAGGGGTCAACGGCGTGGTCTACGGGGAGTTCCCGTCCCCCGCGTGACGGCAAAGCGGAAGCGGCGGCGTGATACCGAAGTATCACGCCGCCGCTTTTCATCCCGGCAGGGAAACCGCGCCTCAGCGCCTGGGAGGCTCGGGGGGCACGAAGGGCTGCGCCCCGCACTTTTCCGGGAAATACACCTGATACCAGATCAGGAAGGACAGCACGGTATACAGCTTCCGGTGGGTCTTTTCTTTGCCGGAGTAATGGCGCTCCAGCAGGTCCAGCAGATAGTCCCGGTCGAAGAACTCGGACACATACTCCCGGCTGATGATCTCCCTGGCCCAGTTGTAGTATTTCTCGTCCCGGGGCCAGGCGATGAAGGGCACCAGGAAGCCCGCCTTGGGCCGGTTGATCCAGTCGTCGGGCAGGAGGGGGACGGCGGCCATGCGGAGGGGGTACTTGGTGACCATCTTGCCCCGCATCTTCTGCTTGCTGGGGATGGCCCGGGCCACGGACCACACCTCCCGGTCCAGATAGGGCACCCGCAGCTCCAGGGCGTTGGCCATGGTCATCCGGTCCGCCTTGCGGAGGATGTCCAGGGGCTGCCACAGGTGCAGGTCCAGGTACTGCATCTTGACCAGATCGTCGGCGTCGGGGATGGCGTCGAAGTAGGGGCCGGTCACGTCTTTCCAGGTGAGGGGGGAGCGGTATCGGGGGGCCAGCACCCGCTCCGCCTCGTCGTTGTCGAAGATGAAGGCCTGGCCCACGAACACGTCCCGGATGTCCTTGGCCCCCTTGGTGAGGAAGCCCTGGCCGTGGAACCTGGGCAGCTTGCCCGCCACCGCCGCCGCCGCGCTGCGGAGAGGCTGAGGCAGCTTGCGGTACGCCCGGTACAGCCGGGTGGTGTGGTAGGTCTCGTAGCCCGCGAACAGCTCGTCCGCCCCCTCGCCGGAGAGGACCACCTTCACGTCCTGGGCGGCCAGCCGGGACAGGAAGTACAGCGGCACGGTGGACAGGTTGGCGTTGGGCTCGTCGGCGAAATACTGGATGGCGGGGAGGATATCGAAGAACTCCTGGGCGGTGATGAGCTTGGAGTAGTTTTTCAGCCCCAGCTCCTTGCAGAGGGCCTGGGCCTCGTGGGTCTCGTTGAAGCCCTCCCGCTCAAAGCCCACGGAGTAGGTCTTGTCAGGCCTTGACAGGGCGGTGATGACGCTGGAGTCGATGCCGCCGGACAGGAACGCGCCCACCTCCACGTCGCTGATCTGATGGGCCTCCACCGACTCTGTGACCACCTCCCGGATCTGCTTGGTGCGCTCCGCCAGCGGCATATTCTCCGGGTCGAAGGTGAGCTGGGTGTAGGAGTAGAACTCGGTGATTCCGTCCCGGTGGAGGAAGTAGTGCCCCGGCAGCAGCCGGTAGACCCCCTTGAAAAAGGACTCGTTCAGGGCGGAGTATTGGAAGGTCAGGTAGAGCTTCAGCGCGTCGGGGTTCAGCTCCTTTTTGAAGCCGGGGTGGGGGAGAAAGCTCTTGCACTCGGAGCCGAAGAAGAAATAGTCCCCCATGGGGGCGTAGTAGAAGGGCTTGATGCCGAAGGGGTCCCGGGCGCCGAACAGCTCCCGCCGCTCCTTGTCCCAGATGACGAAGGCGAACATCCCCCGGAGCTTCCGGGTGACCTCCACGCCCCAGTGGGCGTAGCCCATCAGGATGACCTCGGTGTCGCAGTTGGTGGAGAAGGGGACGCCCGCCGCCTTCAGCTCCTCCCGCAACTCCCGGTAGTTGTAGATCTCGCCGTTGTAGGCGATGACGTACCGGCC
>CANQKJ010000022.1 GCA_947624465.1 uncultured Oscillospiraceae bacterium | reverse complement strand
GGTGCTGGGCGCCAACGACATGGACATCTTCTTCCGCATCACCCTGCCCGCCACGGTGCCCTTCATCATCACCGCCGTGCGGCTGGGCCTGGGCGCGGGCCTGACCACCCTGCTGGCCGCCGAGTCCACCGGCGCGCAGGCCGGCCTGGGTATGCGGATCATGGCCCTGAAGGGCAACTTTGAGTCCGCCCCCATGCTGATGTACATCATCATCATCGGCATCATCGGCACGCTGCTGAATATCCTGGTAGATTTCATTGAAAGGAGACTGACATCGTGGCAGGAGAAGAGAGAAGGGCAGTAAAGCTCCGCATCGAGAACGTCAAGAAGGAATACGTCGGAGAGCGCGGCACCACCATCGCGCTGAACGGCGTGAACCTTGACATCATGGAGAACGAGTTCGTCTGCGTGGTGGGTCCTTCCGGCTGCGGCAAGTCCACCCTGCTGAACATCATCGCCGGCCTGCACGAGGCCACCAGCGGCACCTGCTACCTGGACGGCAAGCCCATCCAGGGCACCGGCGTGGAGCGGGGCGTGGTGTTCCAGCAGTACGCACTGTTCCCCTGGCAGACCGTTCTCCAGAACGTCATGTTCGGCCCCATGATGAAGCGCCTTCCCAAGGCCGAGTGCCAGGAGATCGCCCGCAAGTACATCAAGATGGTGGGCCTGGAGGAGTTCGAAAACTCCTTCCCCAAGGAGCTGTCCGGCGGCATGAAGCAGCGGGTGGCCATCGCCCGGGCCTACGCCAACAACCCCGAGGTGCTGCTGATGGACGAGCCCTTCGGCGCCCTGGACGCCCAGACCCGCGCCCAGCTCCAGACCGAGCTGCTGAAGACCTGGGAGGAGGAAAAGAAGACCTGCTTCTTCATCACCCACGATGTGGACGAGGCCATCCTGCTGGCCCAGCGGGTGGTCATCATGTCCGCCCGGCCCGGCCGCATCAAGCGGATCGTGGATATCGACATCCCCTATCCCCGGGACCAGGCCACCAAGAACGACTCCGAGTTCATGCGCCTGAAGGCCGAGATCTGGAACGAGGTCTATCAGGAGTACCTGGAAGTCCGCAAGTGAGCGTCCGCCCCATATATGTGCCTGACCGCGTTCGCGGTAAAAATAACAGGTAAAATTGATTAGGAGGAAATGAAATGAAAAAACTCATCGCGCTGCTGCTGGCCCTGGTCATGGTATTTGCCCTGTGCGCCTGCGGCCCCAAGGCCCCCAAGGGCATCACCCTGCGGATCGGCTATATGCCCAACTACGCATCTCTGTGGGCGGTCATGACCGGCATCAAGAAGGGCTTCTTTGAGGAAGAGGGCATCACCATCGAGCTCACCGAGTTCGCCGATGGCGCCGCTGAGATCGCCGCCATGGAGGGCGGCTCCATCGATCTGGCCTACATCGGCAAGGGCGCGCACCGCCTGTGCATCCTGGGCAACGCCATCATCTTCGCCCCCAGCTCCGTCCACACCGAGGATAAGCTGGTCTGCGCCAAGGACTCCGGCATCCAGACCGTCAACGACCTGAAGGGCAAGAAGATCGGCTACACCGCCGGCTCCTCCTCCGAGACCACCATGGACGGCGCTCTGGCCGCCGCCGGCCTGACCCGGGACGACGTGGAGACCTTCAACCTGGACGCCTCCAACATCGTGCCCGCCATGGTCTCCGGCTCCATCGATGTGGCCGTGACCTGGAACCCTTACTCCTCCATGTGCCTGGAGCAGACCGAGGGCTCCTATGAGATCACCTTCTCCGACGGCTCCACCAATATGTCCAGCTGGATCTGCCTGCCCAAGTACGCCGATGCCAACCACGACACGCTGGTCCGCTTCAGCCGCGCGCTGTTCAAGGCCATGGACTACGGCTCCAACCCCGATCACGCCGACGAGGTGGCCGGCTGGTGCGCCGAGCAGACCGCCACCGACAAGAACATTCAGCTGGTGCAGTGGGGCGACGCGCACTGGTTCAACATCGCCGACATGAAGGCCGCCATGTCCGACGGCACCATGAAGGGCTACTATGAGGGCGTCCAGAGCGACATGGTCAAGGGCGGCAACATCACCGAGGCAGAGGCCCACGACACTACCGAGTGGGTGCTGTACGACGTGATGGAGGAGGCCCTGGACCAGGTGGGCTGAGCCCCGTCTGTTCCCAAACGGAAACCATAGCATAGAGAAAGGGCTCTGTGGATACGGGAACTGTTCCACAGGGCCCTTTTTCGCCCGAAGGAGGGCGGATATGGAGATACTGACGATCTATCCCCCGGGCGGCCCGGAGGCGCTGGCCTTTGCCGCCGCCGAGTTGAAGGACTATCTGGGCCGGATGCTGGCGGGGGAAGAGGGCCGCTGGACGGTGGAGCTGGTCCTGGAGCCGGACCGGCCGGAGGAGAACGACCGGTTTTCCCTGTCGGTCACCCCGGAAGGGGGGAGGCTCATCGCCAACCGGGGGCGGGCGGCCCTGCTGGGCGCCTATCATCTGCTCCGGCGGCTGGGCTGCCGCTTCCTGGCCCCAGGCCGGGGCAATGAGATCGTTCCCGCCGTCCCCCGCGCCGGTTTGGAGCTGGAGGAGGCCGTGACGGCCTCCTTCCGGCACCGGGGGGTGTGCATCGAGGGGGCGGACTCCCAAGAGAACGTGCTGGACTTCATCGACTGGCTGCCCAAGGCGGGGTTCAACAGCTTCTTCTTCCAGTTCAAGATCCCCTATACCTTTTACGCCCGGTGGTATCATCACGAGGGAAACCCGCTGCTGCCGCCGGAGCCCTTTACGGTGGCGGACGCCGCCGCCCTGTGCGCCGAGGCGGAGGGAGAGCTGCGCCGCCGGGGGCTGCTGCTCCACAAAGTGGGGCACGGCTGGACGGGGGAGGCGCTGGGCTGCGAGACGGTGGCCTGGAAGCCCGACGGGAAGCCCCTGTCCCAGGCGCTGGCCTCCAGGGCCGCCCTGGTGAACGGCAGGCGGGAGTTCTTTATGGGCATCCCCGCCGACACCAACCTGTGTTACCACAACGGGGAAGCGGCGGACGCATTTACCGACCTGGTGGTCAACTACGCCGCGGCCCACCCGGACGTGGACTATCTGCATATCTGGCTGGCGGACGAATATAACAACGTCTGCGAGTGCGAAGACTGCCGAAAGACCACCCTGTCCGACCAGTACGTGGAGCTGCTCAATGGGATCGACCGCCGCCTGACCGAGCGGGGGCTGGGCACCCGGCTGGTGTTTTTGCTCTATCAGGAGCTGCTGTGGCCCCCCGTCCGGGCGCGGCTCCAAAACCCGGACCGGTTCGTGCTGATGTTCGCCCCCATCAGCCGCACCTTCCAGCGCTCTTACGATTTGGAGGCGCCGGATACGGCCATCCCGCCCTATGTGCGCAACCATATCACCCTGCCCGTCGGTCTGGCGGAGAATCTGGCCTTCCTGCGGGGCTGGCAGGGACAATTCCGGGGGGACGGCTTCGTCTATGACTACCCCCTGGGGAGGGCCCACTACGGCGACTTCGGCTACGTGGGGCTGTCCCGTGTCATCGCGGGGGATGTGAAGCGGCTCCGGCAGATGGGCCTCAACGGGTACATGAGCTGCCAGGAGCTGCGGGCGGCCATGCCCAATGCCCTCCCCAACTATGTGATGGGACGGATGCTCATGGATGAGACCGCCGATGTGGAGGAGATCATTGACGAGTATTGCTCCGCCGCCTACGGCCCCGGCTGGGAGCGGGCGAAGGACTGCCTGTCGCGGCTGTCTGAGCTGAGCAGCCCCGACTATCTCAACGGAAAAGGACCCCGGCGGGACGCGGCCATGGCCCAGCGGTTCGAGCGGCTGGGGGATCTGTGCCTCCGGTCCCGCGGGGAGCTGGACGGAAGATCCCCCGCGAAGGACGCCGTCCGGGAGGGCTTCTGGACCCGCCTGGAGTGCCACCTGGAGGCGTCGGCCCTGCTCAGCCGCGCCATGGCCGCCCTGGCGCGTGGAGAGGAGGACCGGGCCAGAGGGCTGTGGGAGGACCTGCGGGACCTGATCTGCCAAAGGGAGACGGCCCTCCAGCCCTGGCTGGATGTGTACCGGCTCCTGGAGGTCACGGAGAAATACACCGGTCTGGGGCCGTTGAAACAGTGACGCCCCGGTTATAAAAAGAGGGACGAGGCTCAGACCCCGTCCCTCTTTTTATCGCCGTGTTCAGTTGGGCCAGACACGCTGTCCGGCCACATAGGTGGCCTCCACGTCCAGCCCGGCGTTCAATATAACGAAATCGGCATCCATGCCGGGGGCGATGGCCCCCTTGCCCTCCAGTCCGACCAGCTTTGCCGGGTTGGCGGTGAGCAGGGGCAGGACCTTTTCCACGCCCTCCCCGGTGAACTTCACCAGGTTTTTCAGGGCCTGCCCGGTGGTCAGGGTGGAGCCGGCCCGCACCCCGGTGTCGGCCAGCACCGCGTCTCCCTCCCGGACCACCACGTCGTTGACCCCCAGCTTGTAGTGCCCGTCGGGCAGGCCGGCGGCCTGGATGGAGTCGGTGACCGCGGCCACCTTGTCCCAGCCCTTGCAGGCCAGGAGCATCCGCACCGCGCCGGGGTGGAGGTGCCGCCCGTCGCAGATGGCCTCGCACCACACGGGGCGCTCCAGCACGGCCCCCATGATGGCCGGGCGGTGCTGGTGGAACAGGGCCATGGCGTTGAAGGTGTGGGTGCAGGAGCGGGCCCCGGCGTCGATGGCGCGGACCGCCGTCTCATAGTCCGCCCCGGAGTGGCCGATGGCCACCGCCACCTCGCCGGCAATCTCCCCGATCATATCCGGCACGCCCTCCACCTCCGGGGCCACGGTGATGTAGCGGATGGCGCCGCCGGCGGCCCGCTGGTAACGGCGGAACAGGGCGGCGTCTCCGGCGCGCAGCAGACGCTCCGGCATGGCCCCCTTGTAGTCCGGGGAGAGGAACGGCCCCTCCAAGTGGATGCCCAGCAGTCTGGCCCCCGCCACGGGGCCCTCCATGGCGGCCCGTGCCTGGGAAATGGACCACAGGGTATGCTCCTCCGTGTCGGTGAGGATGCTGCACAGCCAGCCGGTGGTGCCCTGGGCGGCGAAGAACCGGGAGATGGCGGCGAAGCCCTCCCGGTCGGCGGCGTTCACATCCACCCCGCCGCCCCCGTGGGTGTGGATGTCCAAAAAACCGGGGACGAGCATCCTGCCCCCCAGGTCCACAACGGGGCAGCCCTCCGGGGCGGGGCCGCCCAGGGCCGCCGTCTTCCCGGCCCGGACCAGGACGGAGACGGTTTGGAGCCTGCCGTCCACATAGACGGGGCCGCCGTGAAAATAAAGCTGATTCATGGCCCCGCCCTCAGAACGGCTGTCCCGAGGCGACGGCGTTGGCATAGATGACCGCGTCCGGGTGATTTTGCAGCAGGGAGGCGGGGAAATGGGCGGTCACCAGGCCGTAGGCCGCCTGGCGGATCACCGCCCGGTGCCACTCCCGGAACACCCCCAGGCGCACCTTCCGGGCCGAGAGGATCTGTTTGATGCCGATGGTGACGGCAAGTTTAGGCATGGCGTCGATGGCCCCGCCCCGGTCGCCGATGGCGTTGGCGGTGCGGGTCTCCGGCGTCAGTTCCACCACACGGGTGCCCAAGGCGGCGAACTGCTCCGCGCTCAGGTCCTCCCTGGCCTCGTTGAAGGCCAGATGGCCGTTGATGCCGATGCCGCCGAATGTGACGTCCACGCCGCCCAGCTCCTCAATGAGCCGGTCCACCCTGCCGGGATCCCGGGGGTCGGGGAACAGGCGCTGCTCCTCGGGCATGAGCAGTTCCGGGTCGATCTTCCCGTAGACGTTCCTGGCCATAAAGCCCCGGAAGGACAGCGGGCTGCCGGCGTCGATGTAACTGCCGTCGTCGTTCAGATACTCATCCATATTGAAGAACCAGCAGTTCTTCAGGCTGACCCGCTCCCGGTTGACCAGCCGCACGAAAATGGGGTACTGTCCCACCGGCCCCACGGGGCAGATGAACACGGTGGGCTTCCCGGCGGCGTTGTCGGCCTGGATGGCGTTCAGCATCTCCAGGGCCAGCTCGTAAAACACTTCGCCGGAGTCGTTCAGCTTGACGATGGGGATTTTGGCGTCCCGGCCCAGGTCCCGGGCGGAGAGGTTATAGTAATCCATATCTGCATCTGCTCCTTCCATGTTTGACAGGTGGACGATCCCTCAAAAATCAGGCGGCTATACTCTTTTTTATATTATATCAAATCGGTGTAAAAACGCAAGGAGTTCCGGGCTTTTCATGCCGGAGGACTGGACTTGCGGACGGGCGGGAAGCCTGCTATAATAGATCCGCCGTCCGCGCCGGGAGGTCCCGGTCAAAGGCGGGCGAGCCTTGCGCGCGCGGAGGCGGTCGCGGTCCCGCGGCGCGAAAAGAGGGCGTACCTATGGACAAAGGATTCTATCGCGGCAACCGGCAGCGGCTTTATGGGCAGATGAAGGACAACTCCCTGCTGGTCCTGTTCTCCGGGACCGAGGTCCGCAAGACCAACGACGAGTTCTATCCCTTTTTCACCAGCCGGAACTTTCTGTACCTCACCGGGCTGGACGGCAGGGAGCTGGCCCTGCTGGCCCGGAAGGACGCCTCCGGCCGGGTGACGGAGAAGGTGTTCCTGCTGCCCCCAGACCCCATGGCGGAGCGGTGGACCGGCCGGCGGATCAAGCCCGGCGAGGCGGCGGAGCGCTCCGGTATAGAGGACGTCGGCTTCGCGGCCGAGTTCGAGGGGGAACTCCACCGGCTGGCCTCCACCGGGAACTATGAGTATCTGTACCTGGACCTGTACCGGGCGGCCCCCTCCGACCGGGATACCCCCGCCCACCGGCTGCGGTGGCGGGCGGCCTCCCACTATCCCTATTTGAAGATCGAAAACGCCGACGCCCTCATCCGGCGGCTGCGCCTCATCAAGCAGCCCTGCGAGATCGAGGCCATACGGAAAGCGGAGCAGATCACCAAAGCGGGGATCACTGCCATGATGAAGGCGTCCAGGCCGGGGATGTACGAGTACCAGTACAAGGCGGTGTGGGACTACGCCCTGGGCCAGTTCGGCCCCCAGGGACCCGCCTTCCCCTCCATCATCTCGGCGGGGAAAAACAACTTCTGCATCCACTACAATGCCTATACCGGCCAGGCCCTGGACGGGGACATGGTCCTCAACGACGTGGGCGGCTGGTACGACGGGCTGATGACCGACGTGTCCCGGGGCTGGCCCTGCAACGGGAAATACAGCGAGAAGCAGCGCCTCCTCTATGAGTGCGCCCTGGCCACCTCCAACCATATGTTTGCCACCATCAAGCCGGGTATGCCCATGGCGGAGGTGGACGGCGAGATCCGCCGGTATAACGCGGAGCGCCTGAAGGACGCCGGGGTGCTGGACGACGTGAAGGACGTCGGCGCCTATATGTGGCACGGCGGCGCCCACCACGTGGGGTTCGACGTCCACGACGTGGTGGAGACCCCCGAGGTGATCGCCCCCGGCATGGTGTTCTGCGTGGACGTGGGCATCTACCACGAGGCGTGGGGCATCGGCTTCCGGCTGGAGGACAACTGCCTGGTCACCGAGGGAGGCTGCGAGAACCTGTCCGCCTGCACCCCCCGTACCGTGGAGGAGCTCGAGGACACCATGCGGCAGAACTTCACCGCTTTCTGAGCATGGAGCGCATCCTGATGATCGTGATGGCCGCCGGCGCGGCGCTGGGCGGCCTGGACCGCGTTTTCGGAAACCGGTTGGGCCTGGGGGAGCAGTTCGAGAAGGGCTTCATGCTGCTGGGTCCCATGGCCCTGTCCATGGCGGGGATGATCTGTCTGGCCCCGGCGCTGGCAAAGGCGCTGGGGGCGGTCATCGTGCCGCTGTACCGGGCCGTCGGGGTGGACCCTGCCATGTTCGGCAGCTTTCTGTCCATCGACATGGGGGGCTATCAGCTGGCCAAAGAGCTGGCGTCTGACCCCGCGGTGGGCAGCTACGCCGGCATCGTGGTGGCGGCCATCTTCGGCTGCACGCTGGTGTTCACCGTCCCCGTGGGCATGGGGATGATCGACGAGGCCGGCCGAGGCCCCTTCGCACGGGGCACCATGCTGGGGCTGGCGGCCATGCCGGTGGGACTGATCGCGGGGGGACTGGCCTGCGGCCTGACGGTTTTGGACTGCCTTTGGCAGAACGTGCCTATTTTCCTGCTGGCCCTGCTGCTCCTGCTGGGGCTGTGGAAGATTCCCCGGCAGATGGTAAAGGGCTTTTGCCTGCTGTCGGAGGGGCTCAAGGTCCTCATCACCGCCGGACTGATTTTGGCGGCGGTGGAGTACATGACCGGCTGGAACCCCATCCCCGGCATGGCCCCCATCGGGGACGCCATGAGTACGGTGGCCTCCATCGGCGTGGTCATGCTGGGCAGCCTGCCCGTGGCCGAGCTGCTGCGCCGGGCGCTGGAGCGGCCCTTCGCCCTGCTGGGCGGCGCCATCGGCCTGTCCTCCCGGGGCATCACCGGGATGCTGGTGTGCCTGGCCACCCCTCTGCCCATCCTGTCCACCTGGTCCGGGCTGGCGGAGAAGGATCAGACGGCCATCGCCGCCTTCCTGGTCAGCGGGAGCAGCCTGCTGGCCGCCCACATGGGCTTTGTGCTGGGCGTGGAGCCGGAGATGCTGGGGGCGCTGGCGGCGGGCAAGCTCTGCGGCGCTCTGGCCGCCGCCGCGCTGGCCGTATGGGTGCAGCGGGACCGGCGGCCCCGCCCCGCCGGCCAGGCCGGCGGCGGGGGAAGGCCATGACGCCTTGCTCCGGCGGGGGACTGCGGACGGCCCTTTGCGCGCCGCACATCAAAAAATATTAAAGAAACAGCCCCTCCGGCCGCCGATTTGGCCGAAGGGGCTGTTTCTGCTTAAACGGAAGGTCATCCGTATGCCGCCCAGCGCTCCGCCAGGGCATCCAAAACGTCCACCAGCCGCTCGGTGCTGTACGCCCCGTCCAGATAGTTGACGCACGCGACCAGCCGGCCCTTTACCGCCACGGCCTCCATGCCGCCCTCCACCACCCAGGCAGCGTCCAGACCCTCGATCTCCACCGGGGTATAGTCGTCCAGGTCCTTCACGAAGGTCTGCTTCACTGTTAAGCTGTCCACCCAGTCCATGGGGTCCATCCAGGGGGCCAGCCGGTACACGTCCTGGTAGATGGTAGCCGCCACTTGGCCGGGGTTCTCCACATACTCCCGGGTGTCCCAGTACTCGGAGAGGAAGGTGCGGGTGTGATCCCTGCGGCTGGTATTCCCCATGAAGTCGGTGCGCTCCCCGGTCCAGCCCACGTCGCTGAGGACCATGTAGGGCCCGTCCGGCTGCGGAGGCATGGGCCCGTGCTGGATGGTGACGAGCTGTAACACCGTCAGCGCCAGGAACAGGCAGGACGCCCACCGGAGGCCGTGGACCAGGAGGAACCGGACGCGGCCCCGGCCCTTGGGGGCGTGGTCCAGGGGGACGCCCTGTTTCAGCCGCCGATAGGTGCGGCCGATCTGCCACCTGTCGATGGTGTCCGCCGCGATGCCGGAGGCCAGCAGGAGGCAGTAGAAGACCACCAGGCCCGGTGCGATGAGCCAATAGCGCCGCACCCCGTCGGTCAGCTCCACCGTCCCGCCGCTGATGGTGAGGATCATGGACGCCAGCGCGGCAAACAGCCCCAGGGAGATCAGCGTGCCCACAAGAAGCCGCCGCCGGAGGCCCTTCAGCGTCTCCGCCTGCTGCCGGGGGTCGGCGTAGAACTCCGGGGCGTCGCTGCCCTCCGGGGCCCGGAAGTAATGGGACATCCCCCGGCTGGTGACGTACTCCCAGCCGCAGTCCTCATAGACCGCGATCTGTTCCTCCGGCAGGGCCGGGCCGTCCGAAAAGGAGGTGCCGGCCACCTCCACCCGGTACCGGGTCCGGCTGGGTTCCACCCGCTCAAACTTGCTCCGGTATTCGCCCCGCTTGATGAGCCGCCAGCCTTTTGCCTCCATGTCGCCGTAAAATTTCTCGTTCTCCCCCAGGGCGTAGTCGCCGGGATGGAGCTTCCACTTGTATTTCATCCCTGTTCCTCCTCCAGCACGGTCCCGTCGGCCACCAGCCGCTTGAGCCGGCCGTACTCCGCCAGCAGGGCTTCCCGGCCCGCATCCGTGATGGCGTAGTTCTTCCGGCGGCCCTCCTCGCCGGTGAGGGCGATCCAGCCGTCCTTGCTCATGCGGCTTAAGCCCCCGTACAGCGTCCCCGGCCCCATCACCAGCCGGTCGCCGGACAGCTCCCGGATGCGCCGCATCATGCCGTAGCCGTGGCCCGGCTTCAGCAGGGCCAGCAGAATATAGTACATGGCCTCGGTCATGGGTCCCTGTTCCGGCACGACGCGTCCCTCCCAACTATTATGCAACTCGATATATCGCGTGGCATAATAATAGCAGAACAAGAAACCCCTGTCAAGCGGCAGGCGCCGGATGACAGGGACTTCCGGTTTTTCAGTTGTGTCCCGCCGCGTTGACGATGGCGGCCAGTTCCTCCCGGTGGCCTCCATATCCGCCGCCAGCCTGAACTGGGTGCGGGCGCGGTCCAGGTCCTGGCCGGGACGGGTGATGTGGAAATAGACGTCCCCCCTCCAGGTAGCCGGTGAGGAAGCGTATCCCGCATTCCGGCGCCATCAGCTTGGCCCCCCAAGGGAGGCATTCGATCTCCCGGGGGGTGAGGCTGCCGCCGGCCTCCTCCAGAAAGGCGGCGGCCTTGAGCCTGCTCCACCGGAAACAGACGCCGTAAAGCCGTCTGGGATCCGTGAAACTCCGACTCAAATCCCACCATGATCCCGGCCGGTCTTGCGCTTTTTTGGATTTGCGGTATAATGTATATACCTTTGCGCATCTTTTGCCCGATCGGGGGGAGCAAACGTGAGGAACATCGCCATCGTGGAGGACGAGGACGCCGCCGCCCGGCGGCTGACGGAGTACGTCCGGCGGTACGCCGCCGAGACCGGCCAGGAGTTCAATATCGTCCGTTTCCCCAACGGCGCGGAATTCCTGCGGGACTATCAGACGGTATACGCCGTGGTGTTCATGGACATCCAGATGCCGGAGAAGAACGGCATGGACACCGCCGTGGAGCTGCGGAAGCACGACAAAAACGTCTCCCTGATGTTCATCACCAACCTGGCCCAGTACGCCCTGCGGGGGTACGAGGTGGACGCGGTGAGCTATCTGCTCAAGCCGGTGAGCTACTTCGACTTCTCCCTGAAGTTCAAAAAGGCGCTGGACATCTACCTGGTGAACGAGGAGCGGGCCTTCACGGTGAACACGCCGGGCGGGCTGTGGCGCATCTCCACCGACAAGCTGATGTATGTGGAGATCATCCGCCACCGGCTGTACTATCACCTGATCGACGACGTGATCGAGATGACCGGCATCCTCTCCAACGTGGAGCGGGAGCTGAGCGCCCACGGCTTCCTGCGCTGCAACAAGTGCTACTTGGTGAACCCCAAGTTCATCACCCGGGTGAAGGGGTACGACGTGCAGGTGGGCAATGAGGTCCTGCAGATCAGCCGGCCCCGCCGCTCGGCGTTCATGGCGGAGCTGGCCGACTGGTACGCCGGCACCAGAGGGGAGGGCTGAGCATGGAGTTTTGGTTCGTCTACCGGGCGATCATTCTGGAATTTCTGTTTGAGCTGTACGTGTTCTACTTCCTCACCGCCGGGAAGCTGGACCGGGCCCCCCGGTTCCCCCTGCGGTTTTTGGCGGGGGCGGCGGCCATGCTGGCCCTCGCCCTGCCCGCCGCCCGGGCCTATCAGGCCATCGGCGACAATGTGTGGGGGCGGAGCTTCCTCTACCTGCTGCTGTTCGCCGCGTCGGTGCTCCAGATGGGCTTCTGCTTCGAGGAGCGGCGCTCCACCGTGCTGTTCTGCTGCTCCATGGCCTACGCCGCCCAGAACATGACCTACAAGCTGTTCCTGCTGCTGTGGTGCGGCCTGCGCCAGCTGGGGGTGTGCGACGGCTGGGGGGACCGGTACGAGCTGTACTACCATCTGCTGTACTACGCCTTCTTCTTCGCGGCGGCCGCGGCGGTGTATTTCTTCCTGGTGCGCCGGCTGCTGCCCTACCTGTCCAACCGGCGGGTGGATCAGGGCCTGCTGGCCCTTTCCCTGCTGATCCTGGGCCTGACGGTGATCCTCTGCTCCTTTGAGGACATCTACTTCGGCGCCCTCACCGTGGGCGGGGAGAACCGGTTCGAGGTGTGGGAGTACTTCGTGCTGCGCCAGACGGGGAACTGCTTCTCGGTGGTGTGCTGCGCCGTGGTGCTGCTGCTCAGCTTCAAGACGGTGGAGGGCAAGGAGCTCCAGCAGCAGTTGGCCTACCTCCGCCACGCCATCCACCAGAGCCAGCGGCAGTACGAGATCTCCAGGGACACCATCGACCTCATCAACGTGAAGTGCCACGACATCCGCTACCGGCTGGGGACCATGGCCACGGCGGGCGCGGGGGTGACGGCGGAGGCGGTGGACGACCTGCAGAAGTCCATCTCCATCTACGACTCCGCCGTGGAGACGGGCAACCGCCTGCTGGACGTTCTGCTCACCGAAAAGAGCCTCTACTGCGAGCAGAACGGCATCACCTTCTCCTGCATGGCAGACGGGGCGCGGCTGTCCTTCCTTCGGGACGGGGACCTGTACTGCCTGTTCGGCAACATCATCGACAACGCCCTGGAGGCCGCCCGGCAGGTGCCTGACCGGGAGCGCCGGGTGGTGAACCTGGTGGTGAAGGCCCGGGGGGATATGCTGGTCATCCAGGAGGACAACTACTTCGAGGGGGAATTGGAGTTCAAAGACGGGCTGCCCCAGACCACCAAGGAGGACAGGGGGTATCACGGCTTTGGCACCCAGTCCATCCGCATGATCGTCCGCCAGTACGGCGGGGAGATGACCGCCTCGGCGGAGGACGGGGTGTTCCACCTGAATATCCTGTTCACCCTGGACGGGGACGGGCCAGCATTTGGAAGCGGAACGACAGAATAAGTAATAAAAAAGCAGTTTGAGGAACGCCCGTTGCGCGCGGGCGTTCCTCTTTTTATAATGCGGCCAGAAGCTCACCCCTCCGGCGTGAGGCGGTGGGAAATATCGGAAAGGAGCGTTCCCACATGAAAAAGAAAGTACTTGCGATGCTTTTGGCCGCGGCCATGCTGCTGGCCCTGTGCGCCTGCGGCCCCAAGGACCCCAACGTGGGCCCCGCCAGCAACCCCGGCACCGAGCAGCCCTCCGAGGCCCCCGCGACCCCCTTCGGCGGCGAGATGCTGGTGGACTTCGCGAACGGCGCCGACCCCACCGGCAACGTGTTCGCCTCTGACGGCTGGTCCAACGGCAGCGTGTTCAACACCTTCTGGAAGGCCGACTACCTGACCTACTCCGACGGCCAGATGCACCTGGGCATCGGCGACGCCAACGGCGAGGTGGAGCAGGGCTACTACTCCGGCGAGGCCCGCACCAACCTGTACTACGGCTTCGGCGACTACGCGGTGAGCATGAAGCCCGCCAAGGTAGAGGGCACCGCCAGCACCTTCTTCACCTGCACCGGTCCCTATGACATCAACGCCAACGGCGAGGAGAACCCCTGGGACGAGATCGACATCGAGTTCCTGGGCAAGGACACCACCGGCGTCCAGTTCAACTACTTCGTCAACGGCCAGGGCGGCCATGAGTACTGGTACGACCTGGGCTTCGACGCCAGCGAGGAGTTCCATGAGTACGGCTTCCGCTGGACCGAGGACTCCATCACCTGGTATGTGGACGGCGAGGGCGTGTACACCGTCAACGCCTCCGCGGATAACCCCCTGCCCTCCACCCCCGGCCGCATCCTGATGAACTACTGGTGCGGCACCCCCGACGCCGAGGGCTGGATGGGCAAGTATGAGCTGAACGAGGCCACCGCCGACTACAAGTACGTCAAGACCTCCGCCGTCGGCGCCCCTCTGGTGCCTGAGCAGGGCGGCGGCGAGCCCATCCCCGCCGAGGGGCTTGATGTGAACTTCGCCGACGGCGCCCCCGCCAACGGCAGGGTGTTCGCCTCCGACGGCTGGTCCAACGGCTCTGTGTTCAACACCTTCTGGAAGGGCGACCAGGTCACCTATTCCGACGGGCAGCTACACCTGCACATCGCCGACGCCAAGGGCGAGGTGGAGCAGGGCTACTACGCCGGCGAGTCCCGCACCGCCCTGCACTACGGCTTCGGCCAGTACCGGGTGAGCATGAAGCCCGCCAAGGTGGAGGGCACCGCCAGCACCTTCTTCACCTGCACCGGCAACTATGACATCGGCCTGGACGGCAACCCCAACCCCTGGGACGAGATCGACATCGAGTTCCTGGGCAAGGACACCACCGGCGTCCAGTTCAACTACTTCGTCAACGG
>CANQKJ010000021.1 GCA_947624465.1 uncultured Oscillospiraceae bacterium | reverse complement strand
GGCCGGTGTCGTCCTGGCCGGTCATGGTCAGGCCCGCCTCCAGGGCGGTGTACAGCTGGGCCGGGGTGACCGACAGGGCCACCACCAGGTTCCCGTGGTTGAAGGCGTTCAGCACATCGCCCCGGGTGACCGTCCCCATGGGCATGGTCTGGGCGATGCCGCCGCCGTTCTCCACGGCGACGACGGGCAGATCCAGCCCGTTGTTGGCCGCGAACGCCCTGGCGCTGTCCAAAAACGCGTCGGTGACAAAGTCGCCGTAGGCGGTCTCCACGATGCGGGACTCCACATAATCATAATAGATGTACCCGCCCCAGAGGGGAACGGCGGCCTCACACAGAGTCGCGCCCAGGATGCCCTTCTGTTCCTCCTGGATGCCGGCCAGCGTCTCCTCCACCTTGGCGGCGGCGGCAAGGCCCTCGTCGGTAAGCTCATAGGCCATGGCCTCGTCGTAGGTCAGCACATCCCCCGCGGCGGTGACGGCCTTGCCCGCGCCGAAAATCAGGTCGAGCCGGCCCATAGACGCACCGTTCACACCGGCCTGGACAATGGGGATACTCCTGTCGCCGCGGGTGTAGGTCTCGTTCTCCACCGTGTGGCTGTGGCCGTCGATGACCGCCGCGACCTCCTGAAGTTCCGCGTCGGTGAGACCCTCCAGCAGCGCCCTGCTGGTACATTCCACAGCGGAATCGTTGTCGCCCATGTGACAGACCAGAACCACGGTGTCCACCCCGCCGGGCAGGGCGGCCATGGCCTCCCGGGCGGCGGCCAGCTCATCCCCGAAGGTGATCCCGGCCAGCTGGGCGGGGTTGGTGGAGGTGGCCGTGGCCGTGGTGGTCAGGCCCACAAAGGCGATGTCATATCCGCCCACGGAGCAGACGGTGGAGGTCCCCAGCAGGGGCTTCCCGTCCTTCTGGACGTTGGCGGCCAGGATGGGGAAGTCCGCCGCCTCCGCGTTGGCCAGCAGGGTATCTGCGCCGTAGTCGAACTCATGGTTGCCGGCGGCCATCGCGTCGTACCCGGCGGCGTTCATGACCGAAATCACGTCCGCGCCTTTGGAGATGGTGGCAAAGGACGCCCCCTGGGTGGCGTCGCCGGCGTCCACCAGCAGGGCGTTGGGAGTGGAGGCCTTGATGGCCGCCGCCTGGGCCAGGCCGATGGCGGTGCCGCTGTGCTCCACGTTCCCGTGGAGGTCGTTGGTGGTGAAGATGGTCACAGGGACCGGCGGCCCCTCCGGCCCGTCGGCCAGCACCGTCGTGGGCATCAGGGCCAATAGCAGAGAGAGGCCGAGCAGGACGCAGAGGATCTTTTGTTTCATAAGGCTCACTCCTTTTTGCTTGATCGTTTCAGCCTGTCGCGGCGGGGCGCGGGAAATTTTCCCGCCGCTCTCCTGGTCCTTATTTTAGCAGGGCCTGCCTGAAATTGCAAGCGACAAGGCCCTCCCGCGGCCGCGGCAGGAGAGAGGGAAGGGGAACAAGCCGGCAGTCACACGGCAAAGCCCCCGGAACGCGAGGTCCCGGGGACTTTTTTCGCCTTACAGGTCTTTCCGTATCTGATTGAGGGCGCTTTTCTCCAGCCTTGACACCTGGGCCTGAGAGATGCCCACCTCGGCGGACACCTCCATCTGGGTCTTGCCCTGGAAAAACCGCAGGGCCAGTATCTTCCGCTCCCGCTCCCCCAGCTTGCGGATGGCATCGCTGAGGGCGATATGCTCCAGCCAATGCTCGTCGGTGTTCTTCCGGTCCCGGACCTGGTCCATGACGCACACGGTGTCCCCTCCGTCGGAGTACACCGGCTCGAACAGGGACACCGGGTCCACCACCGCGTCCAGGGCCATCACCACGTCCTCCCGGCTGATGTCCAGCGCCTGGGCGATCTCCTCCACGGTGGGCTCCCGCTGGTGCTCGGCCAGGTACTTCTCTTTGCACTGGAGCACCCGGTAGGCGGTGTCCCGCACCGAACGGGACACCCGGATGGCGCTGTTGTCCCGCAGATACCGCCTGATCTCCCCCACGATCATGGGCACGCCGTAGGTGGAGAACTTCACGTCCATGTCCACGTTGAAGTTGTCGATGGCCTTGATGAGGCCGATACATCCCACCTGGAACAGGTCGTCCACGTTCTCCCCCCGGCCGGCGAACTTCTGGATCACCGACAGCACCAGCCGCAGATTGCCGGAGATCAGCTCCTCCCGGGCGGCCATGTCCCCCGCCCTGGCCTTTTTCAGCAGCTCCATGCTCTCCTCGCTCTTGAGAACCGGCAGCTTCGACGTGTTCACGCCGCAGATCTCTACCTTTCCCTGCACCGCCGTCGCCTCCATCGGAATTACTGTAAATCCAGTATTTCCGGGCGGATGGCAATCATACGGCGCCGGGAGGCGGTTTATTTTTTATCGTCAGACCGCTTTCGATGGACTTTGCCTTTGTCGTCACATCATCCGCAGAATCTCCTTTTTCAGCCGGTTGATGATCCGTTTCTCCAGCCGGGAGATGTAGCTCTGGGAGATGCCCAGCAGGTCGGCCACCTCCTTCTGGGTGCGCTCCCGCCTCCCGTCCAGGCCGAACCGCATGGTGATGATGGTCCGCTCCCGCTCGCTCAGACGCCCCACGGCGGTGAGCAGCAGGTCCCGGTCCACATCGTCCTCGATGGGCTTCTCGATGGCGTCTCCCTCGGTGCCCAGCACGTCGGACAGCAGCAGCTCATTGCCGTCCCAGTCGGTATTCAGCGGCTCGTCCAGTGAGACCTCCACCCGGCGGCCGGCGTTTTTGCGCAGGTACATCAGGATCTCGTTCTCGATGCACCGGGAGGCGTAGGTGGCCAGCTTGATGTTCTTTGCCGGCTGGTAGGTCTCCACCGCCTTGATGAGGCCGATGGTGCCGATGGAGATCAGGTCCTCCAGCCCCACGCCGGTGTTCTCGAACCGCCGGGCGATGTAGACCACCAGCCGCAGATTGTGCTCGATGAGCTTTGCCCTGGCCTCCTGCCGGGTGTCCGGCCCGTTCAGGCCGTCCAGACAGGCAGCCTCCTCCTCCCGGGACAGGGGCGGCGGCAGGGTGTCGCTGCCGCCGATATAGTGGACCGCGCCCCCCAGGTCGATCCCCAGCCGCGCCAGCAGCCGGCACAGCCACATATATGTACGCTCCAGGAACATATGTCAAAGCCCTCCGATCAGCGCCTGATACCCCTCCCCCAGCGCCGTGGGGGACAGGGCCACCAGCAGCCCGTCCGTCTTCTTATCGCCCCGGCGGACCCACGCCGTCCGCATCGCCAGGAGCATCCCGCAGTCCACCCCCACCGCCCGGTAGGGGATGAGCCGTGCCCCCCTCAGCCCCATCCGCCGGCACCGCTCCACCGAACCCACCGGGTCCGACGGGTCCGCCCACCGGGGCAGCAGCCCCGCCAGCCGGGAGGCCTCCGCCACCACTACGGGCCGGCCGTCCGCCGGGTCGACCAGGGAGTGCCCCGTGTCCACCAGCGCGGTGAGGACGGCGCTGCCGCCCGCCAGGGCGATCTCCACCTCCACCCGCTCTCCCCCGCCCGTCTGCCCCGCCCGGCGGAAGAACAGGGACAGCACGAAATAGCACCCCACGAACACCAGCAGCAGCAGCCGGAGGTCCGTCCTGGAGTAGAGCACCCCCCGCTCCAGGGTGAGGGAGAAGCCCCCGAGCGTCTCCAGGGCCAGCACCGCCCCGGCGAGGCCCGCCGCCGCCCCGAAGAACAGCACCGTGGGCCGCAGCAGACGGGCCTCCCCTCCGTAGGCGATGGCGGCCATCCCCACGCCGCAGGCGATCCGGCAGGGCCACGCCGACAGCCACATCAGCCCCGGCAGAAAAATCAATACCGCGTAGAGCGCCCCGGCGGCGGCCCCCAGGGCGATGCGCCAGCGCGTCAGCACCGCCCCCGCCATCCGGCCCGCCCCCAGCAGGAGCAGATAATTGGCGGCCAGGTTCAGCAGGAACAGCAGGTCCACATATACCACCGTCACGCCGCCGCCCCCTTTGTCCGTCCTGTCCATTATAGCGGCGGCCAGGCTCAAAAAAGGTCAAAGGCGGTCCCCCGCCCCGGCAATTTCCTTCGGGCAAAACGCGGCGGGCCGGAACTGAATCGTCTCAGGCGAGCCATACGCATGAGAAAGCCCCGGCATCCATGGGACGCCGGGGCTTTTGGCAGCTTATGGGAAAAAATTTGAAAATGTGGGTGTCGGGGATGCACGAAAAATATGAAAATGTGTACTTTTACAAATTTCAATGCAGAAATCTGTCAAGTTCAAAATAGCACAAAAAAGCGGAAAAATCAAGCATTTTCTAAGGCTGAAACCTTGTCGAAAAATAAGTTTGTAAAAGTACACTTATTTCAACGAGGAGGAAAACACATGAAGAAACGAATCCTGGCACTGCTCCTGGCCGCCGTCATGGTGATGGCGCTGGTCCCCACCGTGTTCGCGGAGGACATTCCCACGTCCGGCACCTGCGGCGAGAATGTTACATGGAACTTTGACAGCAGCACCGGGACCCTGACCATCTCCGGCACCGGACCGATGGAGGACTACACGGGTATGTTTGCCTATGTGGGTGTCCCTTGGTATTATGCGGGGGTTGTGACCGCAGTGATCGAACCCGGTGTGACCAGTATCGGGGAAAGCGCTTTCGATAACTGCGATCTGCTGACCAGCGTTACCATTCCTGACACTGTGACCAGCATTGGCAGGTCTGCTTTTGACGGTTGTGTTTCACTGACCGGCGTGACGATCCCCAGCAGTGTGACCAACATCGGCGACTTTGCGTTTAACGCCTGTTCCTCACTGACCGGCGTGACGATCCCCAGCAGTGTGACCAGCATTGGGTTCCAGGCTTTTGGCAATTGTTACGCGCTGACGGGTATCACGATCCCGGCCAGCGTGACCAGTATAGGGAGCGGCGCATTTACGTCCTGCACTTCGCTGTCGGCAATCAATGTGGATGGATCGAACCAATACTATACGTCTGTTGACGGCGTGCTGTTTTCCAAGGATATGAAAGCGCTGTGTCAATTCCCGACCGGGAAGCAGATGAAGGAGTATCAGATCCCGGCCGGTGTGACCAGCATTGAGGCCGAGGCCTTTTCAGGCTGCCGGTCGCTGACCAGCGTGACCATTCCGTCTGGCGTGGTCAGTATCGGGGACAACGCCTTTAAGAGCACTGTTCTGACCAGCGTGACCATTCCCAACGGCGTGACCAGCATCGGAGAGTATGCTTTCGAGTGGTGCGATGCCCTGACCAGCGTGACCATCCCGGTCAGCGTGACCAGCATTGGGGTAGGAGCCTTCGCGCTGTACGGAAACTATCAGTATCTTAATGTGTACTATGGCGGCAGCCAGGAGCAGTGGGGCAAGATCGTCTGCAACTATTACGATGAAGAAACAGAAGCGTACGAGCAGGCCAGCTTCGCGGACGACGCAGAGTGGCTCACCTATCTTAACTTAGCTACCATCCACTACAACACCGGCCCCGCCGATCCCGGCCCCGGCCCGGTGGTCCCCGGTCCTGAGACCAGCTTCACCGACGTTCCCGCCGACGCCTACTACGCCGACGCGGTGACCTGGGCGGTGGAGAACCGCCTGATGGACGGCACCGGGGACGGAAAATTCTCCCCCGGCGCTCCCACCAGCCGGGCCATGATCATGACCATCCTGGCCCGTCAGGCCGGCGTGGACACCAAGAACAGCAGCCCCTGGTATCAGGCGGGCATGGACTGGTCGAAAGCAAACGGCGTGTCCGACGGCACCGACCCCGACGGCGCCATCACCCGGGAACAGTTGGCGGTGATGCTCTACCGGCTGGCGGGGAAACCCGAAGCGGACGTGTCCGTCCTGAACAGCTATCCCGACGCCTCCAGCGTCCACACCTGGACAGACTTCCCCCAGGCAATGGCCTGGGCGGTGGCGAGCGGCATCATCACCGGCTCCGACGGCAAGCTGCTGCCCCAGAACGGCGCCATCCGTGCCCAGGCAGCCATCATGCTCATGCGCTACTGTGAGAAATTCGGCTGAGCCGGGCCAATCGCGCAAAAGAGCCGCCTGTCTTTGCGACAGGCGGCTCTTTCATAATACTCACAGCCCCAGGGCGTTCCGCAGCACCCCCCACAGGACCAGGGCCGCGGCCAGCGCCCAGGCCAGCCGTCCCTCCCAGCGGGGCGGGGCGGCGGCGTCCGCCCGGACATAGCGGACGGCCGTCCTGACGGCCAGGAGGGCGATCAGGGGCGACAGGAGCAGCAGCGCGGGATTGGCGGCCCAGGCCTCCGGGAGGTCCAGCCGCAACAGGGCCAGACACAGGGAGGTGACCCCGCAGCCGGGGCACTTCCAGCCGGTGGCGCTCCGGAACAGGCAGGGCACGTAAAGGCCCAGCCGGACATTCGCCAGGGCGTAGAGCAGCCCCGCCCCCAGCAGGGCCGCGCCTCCCAGCAGGAGGCGCTTCAAACGCGGGTTGGCGGCCATCTCACACCGCGTACTGGTTCAGCTCGTCCTGGATCAGCGCCAGGTTGACGATGTTCAGCCGGAACAGCTCCAGCACCAGGAACACCACATGGAGGAAGCCGTCGGGGGTGCCCCGGCCCGCCCGGAGGGCGTTGACCCGCTCGCCGCTCTTCCAGGCCCAGTACAGGCCGTAGATGCCGCAGGTGATGATGGTGAACAGCAGGGACATCCCGCCGGTGGCGGCCCCCCGGTCGCCGCTGACATAGTTCAGCTCGTCGGTCACCTTCACGAACCAGTACAGGCCGTAGATGCCGCAGGTGATGATGGTCAAAACGATGCACAGGGGAATGGAACGTCTTTGCAGCACAGCGATCTCCTCCTCATGAGTACGGAATAGGCTTACACTGTGACTTTATCAGAAAAATGTGAACAAATCCCCCGGATCCGATGACAAATGATTACAGTTCCCCGCCGTCCGTCAGTCCCTCCCGGCGGAACACCTCCCGGAGGAAGGCCGGGAAGTCCTCCCGGGCCCGCTCCAGGGGCTTGTCGTTCTCGTAGACATAGTCGTAGGGGTAATTCTCCACGTCGTCGTCGGAGGCGTTCCCGTAGACCGCCTCGGTGCGGGGTGAGCGCACCAGCAGCGTGAGGCACTTCCCCGCCACCCGGCGCCTGAAATCGGCGATCTGGCTCCCCTCCCGGATGTGGACGAAGAGGACCTCACCCTCCCCGGCGAAGAACTCCCGGACCCGCTCCTCCAGCCAGCGGTTGGGCAGGTCGTTGTAATCGGCAAAGGTCCGCTTCAGATCGGACAGGAACTTGCGGGCCCTGTCGTCCTTCTCCCCGTGCCAGCCGTGCTGGGCGGCGATGGCCTTGATGGGGTCGATGGAGGAGACGTTCTCCACCCGGTAGTATTTGGCGGCGGCGGCGCAGAGGGTGTCCTTTCCCGCCCCGCCCTTTCCGTTGATGATGACGACTACTTTTTCCACGGGCAATCTCCCCTCTGACCGGCTTCGCCTGCCTCTCCGCAGGTCTGAAAAATTATACGTCCCGGGGCCGCGGATGTCAATAGACCGGCCGAATCATCCTGCCGCGGCGGCGCTCTTGACGGGCGGCGCGAATTTTCCCTTTTCACGCGAAACATTCTGTGGTATACTGAAATTATCCAATCCCACACAGGATCTGAGGCAAAATTGGAAAGGAGCGTCACTATGGAACAGCTTCCCCCCATCGCGCAGCGCGGTATGCGGGTGCAGACCGCCGTCTCCCTGCGGGAGCCTGACCGGGTCCCCTTCATCCCCACCTGGAACAATTTCTATCAGCTGGAATACGGCGTCAGCTTCCAGGACTCCATGACCGACCCCTTCACCCTCAACGCCGCGCTTGACCATGTGCTGGACCGCTATGAGCCGGATCTGGTCTATATGCCCACGGTGTTCCCCATCCCGGCCATGGAGCGGGCGGGCTCCACCCAGTGCCGGTTCCCCGGACCTTACCACAACCTGCCCGCCGACACCCCCTATCAGTACATCGACAAGCAGTTCCTTCAGGATGAGGATTACGACGCCTTTTTAAAGGACCCAAACTGGTTCCTGTTCCAAAAGGTCCTGCCCCAGAAATACGCCAATTTCGGCGGGCTGGCCCTGCTCAACCCCCCGGCCATGTGCAATTCGGTGGTATACAGCCTGGGGGTGCTGGGCGCGCCCCCCGTCCAGGAGACCCTGAAGGCCATGCTGGACACCGGCAATCTGGTGATGGAGAACCTGGGCAAGTGCGCGGCCCAGGCCCAGCACACCGTGGAGCGGGGCTTCATCCCCTTCGGCGGCGCCACCATCATGACCCCCTTCGACGAATTCGCCGACCATATCCGGGGCATCATGGAGGCCTGCATGGACTGTATCGAGGAGCCGGAGCGGCTGGAGGCCGCCCTGGAGATCTGCTCCCGGCACATCCCCACCTTCATCGCCAACGCCAAGATGCAGCACGCGGAGTATATGTTCATCCCCCTCCACTGCGGCGTGGACGACTTCATGTCCCTGGAGAACTACAAGCGGTTCTACTGGCCCGGCCTGAAAAAGGTCATCCTGGCCTCCATCGACGCCGGCATGACCCCCATCGTCATCTGCGAGGGCAAGTACCACACCCGGCTGGAGGTGCTGGCCGACGTGCCCAAGGGCAAGGTGATCTACTTCTTTGAGGACGTGGACCTGGTAAAGGCCAAACAGATTTTGGGCGACGTGGCCTGCATCGGCGGCGGTATGCCCACCGAGTACCTGATGATGGGCGGCAAGCAGCGGGTCATCGACCACACCAAGAAGATGATCGACCTGCTGGCCCCCGGCGGCGGGTACATCATGACCAACACCATCGCCATCGACCAGGTGAAGACCGAGAACCTGGAGGCCTGGAAGGACACCCTGTTCGACTACGGCAAATACTGAGCGGCAGACGCAAAAGGCCGGCTCCGAATGATCGGAGCCGGCCTCTCTGCGTCTTGAGGGGTCTCTCAGCCGCGGACGGCGTCGAAGTCGAACTCGCCCATGGCGTTGGCGGACTTGCCCTTCAGGGCGTCGCCCACCACCTCGCCGGTGAGGGTGTTGGTCATCTCGCCCACGGCGGTCTTGATGGTGACCTGATAGCTGAACTTATCGCCGTCCACCTTGCCGTTCTCGATGGGGGAGCAGGCGCCGTTGGCCGCGTCGGTGACGGTGCCGGTGATGGTGTCGCCCTCCACCTGGGCCTTGAGGATGGAGCGCATATCGCCCATAAAGGTGTGTACCGTGATGTTCCAGGTCCCGTTCAGTTTGCTCATGATCCGTGTCTCCTTTTCGTAATTATTGATCTGCCCGCGGCAGAGATCAGTCGAAGTTCAGGGTGCTGTACTGGCCGTACTTCTTACCCTCGTCGTCGATGATGCCGTCCACGCCGGGGACGGTGGAGAACATGACGGCGGAGGAGCAGAGCAGGCCGCCCCCCTTGCCCAGGGTGTCGATGACCCGGCGGACCTCCGCGCGGATCTGCTCCTCGGTGGCGCCGGGGGCGTCGGTGACCTGGGGGTCCACCGCGCCGGCGAAGATGAGCCTGTCGCCGTGCTCGGCCTTGAGCTTTTTCAGGTCGTTGCAGGGCTGGACGCTGTGCCAGCTGTCCACCCCGATCTCCACCAGGTCGCCGATGATGGGCTCGTTGTAGCCGCAGGAGTGGTGCATATAATACATCCCCAGCTCGTGGCACCGCTTGACCATGCGGCGCTCCGGCTCCTTGTAGAACTTCCGCCACATCTCCGGGGACATGAACAGGTTGTTCTGGTTGCCCCAGTCGTCGTGCATCATCAAAAAGTCCACATCCAGGTACTTCTTGAAGTACTCCATCTGCTCGATGCGGTAGTCGGCGTAGGCCTCCACGTACTCGGCATAGGCCTCCTCGTCGTCATAGGGGGCCATCAGGCCGTTGACGTGGCCCATCATGGCGCAGATGCGCTCAAACGCGCCGATGTTGCACACCACATAGCCCATGATCTGGTCCTTTTTGGCCCACATCGCCCTCGTCCGCATGGCGGCGGCCTCCCAGTTCTTGTCCTTGCAGCTCTTGAAGTCGATGTACTTCTTCCACTCGGTGATGTCGTCGAATATCTCCCCGCCGGGCTTCACGTGGGTCATCAGCTCCGGGTGGGCGGGGTCCAGCTCCCACTCCAGACCGAAGTCGTCCTTCCCGCTCATGAACAGGGGGCGGTCGTTGATCTCCGGGGTGATGATCATCTGGGAAGCGGTGTTGATCATGGGCACCCATTCCGGCTGCTTATGCTCCCACACCAGCCGCATATTTTCCCGTTCTGTCATGGTAGGTCCCTCCTGTCGTTTTTTGATTGAAATTAAGGCGCTTATTTGGCGTAGAACTCATCGACGGCGGCGAAAAAGGCGTCGATGTTCTCCCAGCTGGAGGCGGGCGGGATGTCGCAGCCGGAGGAGATGACGAAGTTGGGATAGCCGCAGCAGTCTCCCATCACCTCCAGCGTCCTGGCGCGGACGGTCTCCGGGGTGCCGTTGCGGAACTGGCCGGCGGGGTCCACGTTGCCCATGACCAGCACGTCGCTGGGGGAGCCGGCCATGATCTCCTTCATGTCCACCGCGTTGCCGAAGTGATAGGCGGCGGCGCCGCACTCATACCACTGGGGCAGGGCCTTTGCCACCGAGTTGCCGCAGTTGTGGAGCAGCACCATGAAGTTATCGTCCTGCACCGCGGAGATGATGCGCTGTAAGTAGGGCACGGCGAACTCCCCGATGAGGCCGGGAGAGAGCAGGCCGGCGGCGGGCTCGGCGATGCAGACGCCGTGGGCCCCCACCGCCTTGAAGCCCTTGATGTACGCGGTGATGAACTCGGTGGCCTTCTCCAGGGTGGTCTCCACCATCTCGGGCTCCTCATAGCAGTTGATCATCAGCTCGGACATCCCCATCAGCCGCCCCGCCAGGGAGAAGGGGCCGATGACGCCGGCGATGACCGGCCGGTCGGTGATGAGCTTACACACCTTCTCGATGGCGTCGATATAGGTGCCGGTGCGGCCCGCGCCCACGGCGGGCACTTTGAGGGCCTCGGCGTCCTCCGGTCCCTCCAGCAGAGCGCCCACCACGGTGGGGACCTCATCGTCGGCGACATGGATGGAGGCGCCGAAGGCCTCCGCCTCCACCGACAGGTCCATCATGGACACGGCGGCGCCGGTGTCGCAGCGGTCGGCCACCAGCTTCATGCCTTTGGCCTGGAGGCCGCTGTCATAGATCAGGTCCCGGACGGTGACGCCCAAAAGCTGGACGCAGGGGAAGGATAGCACGGGGACGGCCTTCTTGCGGGGGACGGCCAGAACGTCCGCCGCCCACTGTTTCATGGTGATCTGCATAGGTTTTTCCTCCTTATTCAGCGTTGATCAAAATACTTACTGTCATAAGTATAGCAAACCCCTTCTCCATCCGTATAAAATTTCTTTGCGTTTTTTGGAATTTTTTCATTCTTTCTTCCACCTTGCCCTTGACGGGGAGGGCGGATACCGCTACAATGGTTTCCGTGAGATTATCATAAATTTTCAAAACAGGAAAGGGGAATTTTTGTGAATTCATTTGAAAAGATCCAGCGCTGCTTCGACCTGGTCCCGCCCGCTCACCGCGAAGACATCCCCGTATACCCCATGATGCTCCTCTACCCCGGCCGCGTGGCCGGCTTCACCCAGAAGGAGATCACCTCCGACATGGACAAGTGGCTGCAGGCGCTGGATATCACCTTCCAGAAGATCGGCACCCCCGACCTGTGCCAGGGCAACCCTCCCGGAGACGTGATGTTCCTCCAGGGCATCGAGGCCCTGCGCCCCGGCTATGAGCTGGACGAGGACGCCAGCTATCAGTTCAAAGAGACCTGCCATATGCAGCCGGAGGACTATCAGGATATCATCGACAACGGCTACCTCCAGTGGTACAACCGCTACCTCTGCACCATCCAGCACCCGCCCATCACCAACATCCCGGACATCGGCAGGCTGTGGATGCAGGTGGGCATGAACGCCGGCAAGGTGGCGGGCTTCCTGGCCCAGCGGGGGGTGAGCCCCATCCACGGCACCGCCTCCGGCACCCCCTTCGACACCCTGTCCATGGTCCGCTCCTTCGGCGAGTTCGTCTACGACCTGTACGACGAACCCGATCTGGTGAAGGCCGCCATCGACAAGGGCACCCCGGAGGTACTGGGCCAGATCCTGGGCACCCTGGAGCACTCCCCCCTGAAACGGGCCAGCCTCTACGCCATGCGGTCCGACGCCAACTCCATCTCCCCCGCCATCTTCGAGGAGTTCTCCTGGCCCTCCCTCAAGGCCATCATCCTGGGCCTCCACAGCGCCGGCGTCCAGGCGGTGCTCCACGCCGACGGAAACTGGCTGCCCATGCTGCCCAAACTGCTGGAGCTGCCCAAGGGCAGCACCCTCGTGGAGCTGGACGGCGTCACCGACATCCACGCCGCCTACGACATCCTCAAGGGCTGGCTGCCCATCCGGGGCGATGTACCCGCCACCATACTGGCCTTCGGCACCCCCGACCAGGTCTCCGCCTACTGCGAGGACCTGATCCAGATGTCCATGGCCAAGGGCGGCCTGGTCCTGGGCAGCGGCTGCGAGGTCCCGCTGAACTGCAAGCTGGAGAACCTCAAGGCCATGATGGACTCCGTCCGCGCCTGATGAACGGCACGGTCATGTCCGCCGGCCGGCGGGCATGACGATATTCCACAGGGGGCGTTTCCATGCGCGATATCATTCCCGTTGATCTGGACACGGCCCGGGCCCTGGTGGACTCCTTCGCCGAGACCACCGGCATCCGCTGCCGGCTGCTCTCCGCCGATGGGGGGACCCTGTACCAGTCCGGCCGGCCGGAGGACGAGTGCGCCTATCTGAAAGCCCTGCCGGGGACGCCGCCCCCCTGCGCCGACCTGCACCTGCGGGGCATCCGCCAGGCGGAGCGCCTCGGCGGGCGGTACATCTACGGCTGCCCCTCCAGCCTGGCCTACTGCGCCAGCCCCATCATGACGGGGGGCGCCCTGTCGGGGGGGCTGGTGGCCGGCCCCGTGCTTCTGATGGACACCGACGACCTGCTGGATGAGCTGACGGAGAGCCGCCAGGTCTGCCGGGAGGGGGTCCCTCCTCTCCGCGACTTTCTGGCCGGCATCCCCCAGGTGAGTTCCACCCAACTGAGCCGCCTGTCCCTCCAGCTCTTCGCCGACACCGTCTGCATCGGGGACAACAGCCGGGAGCTGGTCCTCCAGCGGGGCGGGGAATTGCAGCAGCGGCAGATGGGCCAGTATGTCCACCAGGCCAAGGCGACGGGGCAGGACGCCCGCTATCCCGTGGAAAAGGAGCCGGAGCTGTTCTACGCCGTGGCCCGGGGGGACCGGATCACCGCCAACGCCCTGCTCAACGACCTGCTGGGCCACATCTTCTTCCTGACGCCCGACCCGGACATCGGCAATATCCGCGCCGCCGAGCTGCTCTGGATCCTGTCCCGGGCCGCCATTTACGGCGGGGGCAACCCGGAGGCCGTTCTGGCCATCAGCGACCAGTACCTGAAAAAACTGCGCCGCCTCCGCACCCAGGAGGACATGGCCCAATGGCTGGCCCAGGCCCTGCGCCGGTATACCACTCTGGTGTTCCAGCTGGTGGACACCAAGCACCAGGACGTGATCCAGAAGGCCCTGGGCTATATGCAGGTCAACTGCCACCGGAACGTGACCCTGGGCGAGGTGGCCGACTATGTGAGTTACTCCCACTCCTATTTCTCCAAGGTGTTCAAGGAGGAGCTGGGCTGCAGCTTCCGCTCCTGCCTCAATCAGCTTCGGGTGGAGAAGAGCAAGGTCCTGCTGCTGGCCAGCGGCGCCACCATGTCCGAGATCTACGCCGCCTGCGGGTTCGAGGACCAGAGTTACTTCTGCAAGGTGTTCAAAAAAGTGGTGGGCGTGACCCCGGACCGCTACCGCAGGCAAAGCCGCCGCATCGACGAGGACATGGAGCGGGACCGGGGAACGGCATAAAAAACTTTTATGTTTTTTGGTAATTTTCCCGCCTGTTCCCCCGGATTTATTGCGGGACCCGTTCGCTTTTGTTAAATTGTCTATATATGGACTCATTGCAAGGTGGGTCAAACAAGAAACGGAGGTATTTCTATGAGTACTTTGACCGAGATCGGCGAGGCCCTGGAGCACGGCAAGCGCAAGCAGGTGGTCCAGCTGGTCCAGCAGGGGCTGGACGAGGGCCTGGCCCCCCAGCAGATCCTGACCGAGGGCCTGCTCCCCGGCATGGACCGGGTGGGCCTGAAGTTCCGCAACAACGAGATCTTTGTCCCCGAGGTGCTGGTGGCCGCCAGGGCCATGAGCGCCGGCACCGAGGTGCTGAAGCCCCTGCTGGCCGAGGCCGGCAGCACCAGCAAGGGCAAGGCCGTG
>CANQKJ010000020.1 GCA_947624465.1 uncultured Oscillospiraceae bacterium | reverse complement strand
CATCTGCCCTCGGTTCCTCGCCTGCTTTTGGTGGCACGTTCAATCCGCGTCTTGACAAACGTCATTTTATAACAAAACTCCCCCAGAGACATACCGGACACGGCAAACAGGTACAGATTCTGGGGGTTGCCGATGGGGGTCAGGATGGACCCCAGGTTGGCGGCGACGGTCATCAGGGTCACCGTCAGGCACAGGGAGGACCGGCGGCCCGCCATGTCCAGCACCAGCGCCGCCAGGGGCACAAAGGTGATGAGGGCCACGTCGTTGGTGATGACCATGCTGCCGAAAAAGCACAGCCCCACCAGCACCGCCGCCAGCGTCCGCTCCCGGCTGAGCCTGCGGAGGAGGGCCTCCCCCAGCCGCTGGAACGCGCCCATCTCCTTGAGGCCCGCCATCACCGCCATGAAGCAGAACAGCACGATAAGGGTCTGGGCGTTGAGATAGCCCAGGTACTCCTTATCCGGCGGGGTCAGAAAACAGGAACCGATCGCCAGCAGGGCGGACGCGGTGAGCACCACGTCCCCTTTGACAAGGGCCCATATCTTGTTCCACATGGGGATCACTCTCTCTAAAGGCCCCGCCGGGTAACCGGCGGGGCCTTGTTGGATATTGAAATCGCGCTCTTACAGCCCCAGGACCCTGGCGCACCGGTCGCACAGCTCGGCGTGGTGGCCGGGGGCGCCGATGTTCTTGTCGTGGTTCCAGCACCGGGGGCACTTGGCCCCGGCGGCGGGGGACACCTTCACGGTGAGGCCGGGGAACTCCGTGCCCTGATAGCCGCCGTTCCCGCCCTCGGCGGCGGATACGGCGGACACGATGCAGATGGCGGCCAGGTCGGCGTCGTCCAGGCCCATGGCGGTGAACTCCGCCCAGGCGTCGGCGGTGAAGCCCAGGGCCAGGTCGGCGTCCTGGTTCTTCTTGATCCCCTCGGCCCGGGCCAGCTCCAGGGCCTTGTTGGCGTCGTCCCGCAGGGCGATGACCTTGTCCCATTTGGCCATGGCCTCGCCGGAGAGGGCGTACTCGGCGAAGGGCTTGTTCATCTGGTTCAGCACCACGTTCCGGGGGTCGTCGCCCGCCTTGTGGGGCATGGCCTGCCAGATCTCGTCGCAGGTGAAGGCCAGGATGGGGGCGAAGATCTTGGTCATGGTGTCAAGGATGATCCACAGGGCGGTCTGGGCGGAGCGGCGGCCGGCGTCGTCCCCGCAGTAGAGCCGGTCCTTGATGATGTCCAGGTAGAAGGAGGACAGATCCACCACGCAGAAGTCGTTGACGGCGTGGGAGATGGCGTGGAACTCATAGTTCTGATAGGCGGTCTCGCACTTCTTGATGAGGCCGTTGAGCCGGGTGACCGCCCAGCGGTCCAGCTCCACCATAGCCTCGGGAGCCGCCAGGTGGTCGGGGTCGAAGCCGTCCAGATTTCCCAGGCAATACCGGGCGGTGTTGCGGAACTTCAGATAGGTCTGGCTGAGCTGCTTGAAGATGGCGTCGGAGCAGCGCACGTCCACGTGGTAGTCGGAGGAGCCCGCCCACAGGCGGATCATGTCCGCGCCGTACTTCTTGAAGATGTCGGCGGGGTCCACGCCGTTGCCCAGGGACTTGTGCATGGCCTTGCCCTCGCCGTCCACCGTCCAGCCGTGGGTGACGCACTCCCTGAATGGCGCGCCCTGGCCCAGGGCGCCCACGGCGGTGAGCAGGCTGGACTGGAACCAGCCGCGATACTGGTCCAGGCCCTCCATATACACCGTGGCGGGCCAAAAGCCCTGGTCCCGCTTCATGGAGGCGAAGTGGGTGGAGCCGGAGTCGAACCAGCCGTCCAGGGTGTCCTCCTCCTTGGTGAAGGAGGCGCCGCCGCAGTGGGGGCAGGTGAAACCGGCGGGCAGGATGGCGGCGGCGTCCTTTTCGTACCAGGCGTTGGAGCCCTCCGCCTCGAACAGGGCGGAGACGGCGGCGATGGTCTCGGGGGTGCAGACGGGCTTGCCGCAGTCCCCACAGTAAAACACGGGGATGGGCAGGCCCCACCGGCGCTGGCGGGAGATGCACCAGTCGGCCCGCTCCCGGATCATGGACTTCATCCGGTCGATGCCCCAGGCGGGCAGCCAGCGCACGTCGTCGCAGGCGGCGCAGGCCTCGTCCTTGAAGGCGTCCACCGAGCAGAACCACTGGGGGGTGGCCCGGAAGATGATGGGCTTCTTGCAGCGCCAGCAGTGGGGGTAGGAGTGGACGATGTCCTCGGAGGCGAACAGCGCCCCGCTCTCCCTCATGTCCGCCAGGATGACGGGGTTGGACTCGTCGGTGGTCATGCCGGCGTACTTGCCGGCGTAGTCGGTGTGGCGGCCCCGGTCGTCCACGGGGACGATCATCTCCATGCCGTACCGCTTGCAGGTCTGGTAGTCGTCGGCGCCGAAGCCGGGGGCGGTGTGGACGCAGCCAGTGCCGCTGTCCATGGTGACGTACTCCGCCAGCAGCAGCCGGGAGGTCTTGGGCAGGAAGGGGTGGTCGGCCAGCATATTCTCGAAGAACGCGCCGGGGTGGGTCTCCACGATCTCGTAGCCGGACACGCCGCCGGCGGCCATCACCTTATCGGCCAGGGCCTCGGCCACGATATAGATCTCCCCGTTGGCCTGATTCTTTACCAGGGCGTAGCTGTCCCTGGGGTGAAGGGCGATGGCCAGGTTGCCGGGCAGGGTCCAAATGGTGGTGGTCCAGATGACGAAGTAGAGTTTGCTGTGGTCGATGTGGCCCAGCTTGCCCAGATCGTCGTGGATGGGGAACTTAACGTAGACGGTGGTGACCGGGTCGTCCTGGTACTCGATCTCGGCTTCGGCCAGGGCGGTCTCATCGTTGGGGCACCAGTACACAGGCTTGAGGCCCTTGTAGATATACCCCTTCTGATACATGGCCCCGAACACCTTGACCTCCTCCGCCTCGAAGGAGGGGTTCATGGTCAGATAGGGGTGATCCCAGTCGCCCAGGACGCCCATCCGCTTGAAGCCCTCCCGCTGCACGTCCACATAGTGCTGGGCGAACTCGTGGCAGGCGGTGCGGAACTCGGGGACGGACATGGCCTTCCGGTTCAGCTTGTTCTGCTTGATGATGGCGCTCTCGATGGGCATACCGTGGTTGTCCCAGCCGGGGATGTAGGGGGTGTAGTACCCCCGCATGGCGGCGGAGCGGGTCATAAAGTCTTTGATGGACTTGTTCAGGGCGTGGCCCATGTGCAGGCTGCCGTTGGAGAAGGGCGGGCCGTCGTGGAGGGAATACAGGGGCTTGCCCTCGTTTTTCTTCAACAGCTCGTGGTAAAGGTCCATCTTCTCCCAGTTCTCCAGCATCCCCGGCTCCCGGTTGGGCAGGCCGGCCCGCATGGGGAAGTCCGTCTTGGGCAGATGGACGGTCTGGTTGTAGTCCATGGTGGGTCCCTCCGTTTATATAGAATGGTGGTTTGACAAATCAAAAGCGCCCCTGTCTCCCATGAGAGACAAAGGCGCGAACCTCTGCGGTACCACTCTCGCTGCCGGAGTTTCCTCCGGCCCCTCGGATGCCCGGTAACGGGGGCGGACGGCGGAGCCTACTGACCTTGCGGCGTTGGGTCCGCGGCTCACAGGGGATATTCGCCGGGTCCGCCCCGCCGCTCTCGCACCATACAAGCGGCTCTCTGGGGGGCTTTTGACGGCTACTCGTCCTGCTCACAGCCTTTGAACTACCTTATATTATCCGCCAAAGGGCGGTTTGTCAACCGTTTTTCTCAACAAAAACCGCCGATGCAAACACACCGGCGGCGTTTTTTTGCCTATTTTCGGGCGGGACAGGCGGTTTTTACCCCTTCCGCTCACACCGGAGGGCCGCCCAGCCCTTCCGCTCCAGCCGCCTGTTGACGGCAAAGCCGTTCCTCTCCAGGGCGGCGGTCACCTCCGCCTCCCGCTCGTCCAGGATGCCGGAGGCGAGGAACACCCCGTCCGGGGTCATGAACTGCCCCGCCACGGCGGACAGGGGGATGATCACGTCGGCCACGATGTTGGCCAGGACCACCTGGTTCTGCCCCCGGCCCAGCCGGACGGACAGCACATGGTCGGACAGCACGTCCCCCGCCAGCACGGTGAGCCGGTCGGGGCCGATGCCGTTCATGGCGGCGTTCTCATAGGCCACGTCCACCGCCTTGGGGTCGATATCCACCCCGACGGCCCGCTCCGCCCCCAGCTTCAGCGCGGCGATGGCCAGGATGCCCGAGCCGCAGCCCAGGTCCAGCACAGCGCACCCCGGCTCCACCGCCTCCTCCAGCAGCTCCAGACAGAGCTGGGTGGTGGCGTGGGACCCGGTGCCGAAGGTGAGGCCGGGGTTCAGATACAGGGGGACCCGCCCCTGGGGGACCGGCTCGCTCCGCATCCACTCGGGGACGATGTAGAGCCGCTTCCCCACCGGGATGGGCTGATAGTACTTCTGCCAGGAGGTGGCCCAGTCCTCCTCCCGGAGGGAGACAGTCTGGGGTTCGTACCGCTCCAGGCCCTTCAAATAGGCCTGAAGCTGCCGCTGGCCTTCCTCGCTGTCGGGCACGTAGAACTTCACCCGGCTGACCCCCTTCATCCGGGCGGCCAGGTCCTCGTCCACGTAGTCCCAGTACTGCCGGTTCTGCTCCAAAAAGCGGAGGAAATCCCCCTCCTCCTCCACCACCAGGCCGGTCATGCCGTTGGCGGTGAGGGCCTCGCACACCCCGTCGATCTCCGCCGCCGGCGCCGGCAGGGTGACCTCCAGCCACTGTTCGCTCATGATCTTCTCCTCCCATCAGTCGTGCCGCTCGGTCTCATCGTCAAAGGTCTCGCAGAACCGGGCGGAGAAGGCGGGCGGCTCGCCGCGTATGTACAGGTGGGACACGTCCCCGAAGGCGCCGATGCGGAAGGAGGCGATCCCCTGCCGGCGCTCCTCCGTCACCACGGTGGTCACCGAGGACGGGGCGGCGCAGAGGCCGTGGAGCAGGGGCATGGGGGACACGCTGAGCAGATGGCTCAGCAGCACGGTCTCCACCCCGAAGTGGCAAAACAGGGCGAGGGTGTCCCGATTGGGCCGCTCCGCCCGGTAGAGCCGCCCCTGCCGCACATAGCCCCAGCGGGCCAGCAGCCCGTCCAGCGCCCCGGTCACCCGGTCGTACTCCTCCCTCACGCGGCCAGCCTCCAAAACGGGGTGGCGGTGCCACCGGCCGGGCAGATAGAAGTCGTCCACCGCCGTCCAGTCCTGGGGCAGCCAGTCCCAGGGCACCCGTTCCAGCCCACGCGGGCCAGGGTGGGGGCGGCGGTGTCCTTCGCCCGGCCCAGCGGCGAGGTGTAGAAGGCGGCGATGTCCAGCCTGGACAGCCGCTCCGCCAGATAGTCCGCCTCCCGGCGGCCCTTTTCGGTGAGGGTGTCACGCTCATAGTCCGGGTCGCCGTGGCGGATCAACAGCAGCCTCATCCCGTCACCCCTTTGCCCGGGCGGACAGCTCCGACAGGGTGACCTCGTAGGTCTCTGCCTGGTGGGGCAGGGCGGGGACGGCCTCCGGGGCCTCCCAGCCCTTGTAGGCGAAGATGCGCCGGACCATCAGCGCCAGCAGCTCCTGGTTTTTCACCAGCACCGGCCCGGTCAGGTGGGTGGCAAACAGATCCCCGTCCACATAGCCCTCCGGCCCCCCTTTGGCCTCGTTGCCGAAGCCCAGGGACAGGCGGTCGAACAGCGGGGCGGTGACGCCGGAGGTGGTCGAGCACTTGTTCATGAACCCCACCGCCGGCCGCTCCAGCAGGGGGCTGTGGGCGATCACGTCCACCGGGTCTCGTTTGTCGGTCTCCACGGTGACGTAATCCGCCAGGCCCAGGCAGGGCCAGACCCTGCCCCCGGCGTCGGTGACGGACCTGCCCAGCAGCTCCATGGCGTTCCCGGTGAACAGGACGGGGACCCCCCGGCCGATGGCCGCTTTCAGGTCGACCGCCTGGGCCGCCAGCTTTTCCAGCGCGTATTTTTGGGCCCGCTCGGTGCCGGCCCCCATATAGATGAAGTCCGCGAGGGCGAAATCGGCGGAGTCCTCATACCCGATCTTCTCCACCGTCACCTCCGCGCCCAGCCCCTCCAGGGTGCGGCGCAGGACGGCGATGTTGGCGTACTCCCCGTAGAGGCTCATCACGTCGGGGTACAGGTGGACCAGTTTCACTTCCATCGTTCCCACCCCCTCAGTCCTTTTTCACATGGGCCAGCAGCTTGTCCCGGTCGGAGAAGCAGGTGACCACATACAGCGGCAGCCCGTCCCCCTGGCCCAGCAGCAGGTCCACGCCCTCCTGCGCGGTGGAGCGGACCTGGATCTTCTCCGGGGCCACCGAGGTGAAGTCGAACCGCAGGGCCAGATCGTTGGCGTATTTGCCGCACAGGATGACCTCTCTGATGTGGGGGGCGTCCAGCAGGTCGAAGTCGATGTCCCACAGCCAGCTGGTCTCGCCGGTGAAATACTTGCGGCTGATGGCGTCCACGATGACCATCACCACGCAGTCCTCTTTTTGGTTTCGGATATAGCCCAGGTTGGTGTCGTAGGCCACCGAGTTCTCGTGCTTGGAGGTGAGCAGGGTGCCCCGCCGCTCCCCCAGGGCGAAGGTGACCATCCGCCCGTTTTTCAGGATATAGCTGCTCATGACCCCGGCCATGGTGTCCTCGTCCACCCCGGCCAGGGAACAGGCGGACCAGGCGGCCAGGATGTTGTAGACGTTGTAGATGGACTTGAATGCCAGTGTGATCTCGGTCTTTCCGCCGATGGTCAGCACGCCCTTGTCCAGGTCCACCGCCGTGGCGGTGAAATCAGTGGCGTGGCGCTCATAGCCGCACCCCGTGCAGCGGTAGCGGCCGATGTGGGCATAGTGATAGCAGTCGTACTCCATCTTCCCGAAGCACACCGGACAGCGGGCCCCGTCGTGATAGACGCCGCGGTGTTCCTTGGTGCTGACAGCGCACTCCTCCAGGCCGAACCACTTGACCTTGGCCGGGTCCCGGCCCACGGCGAAGCGGGACACCAGGGGGTCGTCGGCGTTGAGGATCAGGGTGGTGTCTGGGTGCAGGGCCGGCTCGATGGCGGCGTACACCCACTCCGGGTGGCCGTTGCGGGTGAGCTGGTCCCGGTACAGGTTGGTGATGACGAAGTGGGTGGGGTGGAACCACTTAAAGGTGTATTTGGCGTACCGCTCGTCGCTCTCCAGCAGCAGCACGTCCCCCTTCACTCTGCCGCCCATAGAGGCGTTGGTCAGCAGGAGGGTGGTCACCCCCTCGATCTGGTTAGACCCCTCCTTGTTGTAGATGACCTTCCTGCCGGCGGCGGTGAGGATGGCCGCGATCATCTCCACCGTGGAGGTCTTGCCGTTGGAGCCGGTGACGGCGATGACATAGGGGGGCGGCTCCAGCCGCCCCAGCACGTCGGGGCACAGCTTCAGCGCGATCTGCCCCGGCAGGGAGCTGCCCCTGCCGATGAGTCCGCCCACGAACCGCAGGACCTTGCAGGCCAGGATGGCCAGCCATTTTCTCATGGTAACACCCTCAATTCTCTATTTTTCCAAATAGATCATCAGCGCGGCCACGTCCGCCGGGGACACCCCGGAGATGCGGCCCGCCTGGCCGATGTTCAGCGGCCTGATTCTGTCCAGCTTCTGCCGCGCCTCCAGCCGGAGGCCCCGGATGGACAGGTAGTCGATGTCCGCCGGCAGGGGCCGGGCCTCCAGCCGCTTCATCTCCTCCACCTGCCGGGCCTGGCGCTGGATGTACCCCTCGTACTTCACGGAGATCTCCACCTGCTCCGCGATCTCCCGGGAAAGGGCCGGCCTTCCTAAGTCGAAGGGGGCCAGTTCGGCGTACCCCAGCCGGGGTCGCCGCAGCAGGTCGATGAGCCGCGCCCCGTGGGGACAGGGAGGCTCTCCCCGCTCCGCCAGAAACCTGTCCAGCTCCGGGGAGGGCGGCGCGCCGGTGTGTTCCAGGCGGCGTATCTCCCGGTCCACGGCGGCGTATTTCTTCTCCACGGCGGACAGCCGCTCCGCGGATACCAGCCCCACCCGATGGCCGATGGCGGTGAGCCGCTGATCGGCGTTGTCGTGCCGGTGGAGCAGCCGGTACTCCGTCCGGGAGGTCATCACCCGGTAGGGTTCGCTGGTGCCTTTTGTCACCAGGTCGTCGATCAGCACCCCGATGTAGCCGTCCATCCGGGTCAAAATCAGGGGCGGCTCGCCCTTGAGCTTGAGGGCGGCGTTGACCCCCGCCACCAGGCCCTGGGCGGCGGCCTCCTCGTAGCCGGAGGAGCCGTTGAACTGCCCCGCCCCGTAGAGGCCGGAGACTTTTTTGCACTCCAATGTGGGCAGCAGCTCGGTGGGGTCCACGCAGTCGTACTCGATGGCGTAGGCCGCCCTCGTCATCTCCGCCCGCTCCAGGCCGGGGACGGTGTGGAGCATTTGGAGCTGCACCTCCTCCGGGAGAGAGGAGGAGAATCCCTGCAAATACAGCTCCTCGGTGTTCAGCCCCATGGGTTCCAAAAAGAGCTGGTGCCGGGGCTTGTCCGGGAAGCGGACCACCTTGTCCTCGATGGAGGGGCAGTAGCGGGGCCCCACGCCCTGGATGACCCCGGAGAACAGGGGGGAGCGGTCCAGGTTGTCCCGGATGACCTGGTGGGTGCGCTCGTTGGTCCAGGTGAGCCAGCACACCGCCCGGTTTTCCGGGGAAATATCGGTGGTGTAGGAGAAGGGGGAGGCGTCGGGGTCCCCCTCCTGTTTTTCCAGCTTGGAGAAGTCCACGCTCCGCCGGTGGATGCGGGGGGGCGTGCCCGTCTTGAACCGGCGGAGGGACAGGCCCAGCCCTCTTAGGCAATCGGTGAGGGCGGCGGCCGCCGCCATGCCGTCCGGCCCAGAGGCGCGGGCGACCTCCCCCACGATGGTGCGGCCCCCCAGATAGGTGCCGCTGGCCACGACGGCGGCCTTCACCCGATAGGTGGCCCCGGTGGCGGTGCGGACGGCGGAGACGGCCCCGTCCTCTGTCAGAATTTCGGTGACCTCCGCCTGCTTGACCCACAGGTTTTCCTGCAGTTCCAGGGTGTGCTTCATGACCTCCTGGTAGCGGCGGCGATCGGCCTGGGCGCGGAGGGACCACACGGCGGGACCCTTGCCCCGGTTGAGCATCCGGTATTGGATGCAGGCTTTGTCCGCGGCCCTGCCCATCTCGCCCCCCAGGGCGTCGATCTCCCGGACCAGCTGGCCCTTGCCGGTGCCGCCGATGGCGGGATTGCAGGGCATATTGCCCACCGCGTCCAGATTGACGGTGAAGCACAGGGTCCGCATCCCCAGGCGCGCGGCGGCCAAGGCGGCCTCGATGCCCGCGTGGCCCGCGCCGATGACGGCGATATCGAATTGTCCCGCGTCAAAATCCATAAGGGAACCTTCTTCTTTTATCCCGCCCGGAGGGTCAGGCTCACCACCTCCGGCCGGTTGAACAGCCGGAATCCGGGGAAGGGGACGGTGTTGTTCCCCAGCCCCCGGGACACATAGAGGACGCTGCCCGTCCCGGTATACATCCCCGCCATGTAGGTGGGGAAGAACGCCCGGTTGGCGCCGACCAGCCCGTCGGTAAAGGGCAGGCGGACGATGCCGCCGTGGCCGTGGCCGGACAGCACCAGGTCGTACCCGGCGGCGGCGTAGCGCTCGAACTCGGTGTTGCGGTGGGCCAGCAGGACGGTATACAGCCCCGGCTGCTCCGCCCCGATTTCCTCCGCCAGCTCCTCCGGGGTCTTCTGGTCGCCGAAGCCGTTGGGGTCGTCCACCCCGGCCAGCACCAGTTTGTCGCCGTTCCGCTCCAGTACCTCATAGCGGTTGGTGAGGGTGGTCACCCCGTGGTCGTTCAGCAGGGGCTTCAGCGCCCGCACCGTGTTGGTGCCGGTGGCCCACTCGTGGTTGCCGGTGACATAGTAGGTGGGGGCGATGGCGCTGAGGCCCTCCGCCAGGGCCGGGATCATCTCCAGCTGCTCCGCCCGGTCGATGAAGTCCCCGGTCATCACGATGATGTCCGGCTCCTCCGCCGCCACCCGCTCCAGCAGGTCCCCGTTCCCCTCCCCGTACTCGTGGCCGTGGAGGTCGGACAGGTGGACGATCTTGAATCCGTCGAACCCCGCCGGCAGGCGGTCCAGGGTCAGCTCGGCCCTGGTGGTCATCAGCCCCCAGCACTGCCAGTGGAACCACGCCGCGCCCAGGGCGGCGGCGACCGCCAGGATGACGAGCGCCCGCAAAACCCGGAGGGCCGTCCGCCTTCCGCCGCGTTCAGTCATCGCTCAGATAATATGGCCGCATGAGGGACTGCTGCTGGGTGGAGTCCTTCTGCCCGCCCGCGGGGCGGACCTCCCCCGCCGGCCGGTTGCCGCGGCGGCGCCTCTTTTTGCGGGAGGCGGGCTGTCCCTGCCGGGGCTGTTCCGCCGGCTTTTGCTCCTGTTTGGGCCGGTCGGGCTGCTTTTTGTCCGGCTGGGCCGGGGCGGACTTCTTCTCCTGGCGGGCCTTGGTCTGGGCGGCCTGCCGCTTCTCCTCCCGCTGTTTGTCCCGGGCGGACTGCCGCCGCTCCTCTCTGGCGCTCTTGGGATTGGCCCGCTCCCCCCGCTCCCGCTGTTGGGGCTGGGGGCGGGACTGGCCGGACGGGGACTTGCGGGGGGCCAGCAGCCGCGCCGTGGCGTCCATGATCACGTCGGAGTCCAGGGGGTTGGGCTTGTAGAAGTCGGCGGCGGGCATGGAGGGTTCCGCCGGGAGGGTGTCCTCCAGCCTCCCCTGGCGCACCCCGGCGGACAGGGGCCGGTCCAGGCGGAGCCTGGGCGTCCAGGACTCCTCTTCCGGCTCTTTGGCGGGGGCGGGCGCGGGCTTGGGGGCGGGGGCGGGCTGTTTGGCGGCCTGCTTCCGCTCCTCCGCCCGGGCCTTGTTTTCGGCGTCCCGCTCCCGGCGGCGCTCCTTGGCGGCGGCACGGGCCTCGGCGTCCTCGGCGTTGACGATCTTGCCGTGCTTATCCTTCATGGGCGGGTCGAAGTTCTCCATGGGGAAGGGGTGGTCCTCCACCACGGGGATGGGCTTGCCCAGCAGTTTTTCAACCCCCCGCAGCTCCTCCTTCTCGTCGAACTGGCAGAAGGCGATGGCGACGCCGCCCTTCCCCGCCCGGCCGGTCCGGCCGATGCGGTGGACGTAGGTCTCGGGCACGTCGGGCAGGTTGTAGTTGAACACGCAGGGCAGGTCCTCGATGTCGATGCCCCGGGCGGCGATGTCGGTGGCCACCAGCACCCGGATGCGGCCCGCCTTGAAGTCGGACAGGGCCTGGACCCGGGCGGTCTGGCTCTTGTTCCCGTGGATGGCGGCGGCGGAGATGCCCCGTTTGACCAGATCCCCCGCGATGCGGTTGGCCCCGTGCTTGGTCCGGGAGAACACCAGGGCGGAGGGGATATTTTTCTCGTTCATCAGGTGGGCCAGCAGCCTGGTCTTGTTGGCCTTGTCCACGTAGTAGAGGGACTGCTCGATGGCCTCCACCGGGGAGGACACCGGGTCCACCGCCACCCGCACGTAATCATGGAGCAGGCCGTTCACCAGCCCCATGACCTCCGGGGGCATAGTGGCGGAGAACAGCATGGTCTGCTTCTTCTCCGGCAGCAGCTTCAGCACCCGCTTCACATCGTGGATGAAGCCCATGTCCAGCATCCGGTCGGCCTCGTCCAGCACGAAGATCTCGATGTGGGACAGGTCCAGCAGGTCCTGCCCCTGGAGGTCCAGCAGACGGCCGGGGGTGGCCACCAAAATGTCCAGCCCCGCCCGGATGGCGTCCACCTGGGGCTGCTGGCCCACCCCGCCGAAGATGACGGCGGACTTCAGGGGCAGATTGCGCCCGTAGGCCGTGAAGGAGTTCTGGATCTGGATGGCCAGCTCCCGGGTGGGCGTCAAAATCAGCGCCCGGATGACCCTGGGCCTGAGGCGGCTCCCGTCCAGCCGCTGGAGGATGGGGGCGGCGAAGGCGCAGGTCTTGCCGGTGCCGGTCTGGGCGCAGCCCAGCACGTCCCGCCCCGCCAGGGCCGGGGGGATGGCCTGCCGCTGAATGGGGGTGGGCTCGGTGTAGCCCGCCTGAGTGAGGGCGCGCAGGATGGGGGCGTTGAGCCCCAGCTCGCGGAAATTCATAAAACGGTATCTTCCTTTCTCACCGTCCGCCGGGCGGACGGCGGGGCCCTTTCGCCGGCCTCGGGGCGGCGGCCCTCCACGGGGCCACATGATGACAGGATATTATACCAGATCAAGCCGCCCGGCGCAAGAGCGGGTTCCGGTTTTCGCCCGTCATTTTTCGTCGCGATTTTTTCGTTGAAACCGGGCCGGGGTTGTGTTATTATGTAACCTGTAATGATATCGCTATCCGGGAGGTGAGGCCGTGAAGCCCAATGTGCTGGTCGTCTGCGGCCCCACCGCGTCCGGCAAGACCGCCCTGGCGGCGGCGCTGGCCAAGGCCCTGAACGGCGAGGTGGTCTCCGCCGACTCCATGCAGATCTACCGCCGGATGGACATCGGCACCGCCAAGCCCACGGCGGAGGAGATGGGGGGCGTCCCCCACCACATGATCGACGTGGCCGACCCGGAGGAGAACTGGTCGGTGGCCCGGTATGTGGAGGAGGCCGTCCCCGTGGTGGACGGCATCATGGCCCGGGGGAGGCTGCCCATCATCGCCGGGGGGACCGGGCTGTACATTGACCACCTGATCGCCGGGCGGCGGTTCGCCCCCTTTGAGGCCGCCTCCGGCCTCCGGGAGGAATTGCAGGCGCGGGTAAAAGCCGAGGGCCTTCCAGCGCTCCGGGCCCAGTTGGAGCGGGTAGACCCGGAGGCCGCCGCCCGCATCCATCCCAACGACGAAAAGCGGATCGTCCGGGCGCTGGAGGTATATCTGTCCACGGGGAAGACCATCACCCAGCACGACCGGGAGAGCCGGCAGGTCCCGGACCGGTACGCGCCCCTGACCATCGCTTTGAGTTTCAAGGACCGGGCCGATCTGTGGGAGCGCATCGACCGGCGGGTGGACGGGATGATGGAGCGGGGCCTGGAACAGGAGGTCCGCCGGCTGCTGGCGGAGGGCATCCCCCCCGGCTGCACCGCCATGCAGGCCATCGGCTACAAGGAGATCGCCGCCGCCATCCTGGAGGGCCGGCCGGTATCCGAAGGGGCGGATGAGGTCAAGCTCCGCTCGCGGCAGTACGCCAAGCGGCAGCTCACCTGGTTCCGGCGAAATCAGGGCACCCACTGGTTCCTGTGGGATAAGATCCCGGATTTTTCATCCGCCCTCGCGTTTTCGACGAAACTCGCCGCCGACAGCGGTTTACAATAGACGCACTCAGGCCGGCTCTGACCGGCTATACAGAAAAGGAGTGCGATCTATGAGTATTTCCACCGTCGCTGTCAACAGACAGCCCAACCTCCAGGACGCCTTTTTGTCCTCCGCCCGCCGGATGGCCGCACGGGTCACCGTGTTCCTGATGAACGGTTACCAGCTCCGGGGGGTCATCACCGGCTTCGACCCCTATGTGGTCATCGTGGTGTCCGACGGCAAGCAGCAGGTCATCTACAAGCACGCCATCTCCACCATAACCCCGGAGCATCCCCTGACCATCGACGAGGGCTGACGGCCCCCCGGCCCGCCGCCCCCTTACAGAGAGAACCCGCGGAAAGGTCTGATCCACCCATGAAAGAGAGCAAGCTGACCCCGAAAATACTGGTCGCCGTGCTGTGCATCGGCGTGCTGGCCTATCTGGCCGTGTACATCTTTCAGGCCTGGCGGACGGACCTGGTCACCACCACCGCCTACTCCTACACCGAGCGGGTGGGGTTGGAGAGCCGGGGCGTGGTGGTGCGGGAGGAGTCCGTCCTGCCCGGCGGCAGCGGCTACCTGGACCTGATCCTGGCCGAGGGCGAGAAGGCCGCGGCGGGGGACGCGGTGGCCCTCTTTTACAGCGACCCCTCCGCGCTGAACATCCGCCAGTCCATCCGCTCCCTGCAGTCGGAGATCGGGCAGCTCCAATACGCCCTCAGCGCGGGCGCCTCCGGCACGGCGGACGCCGCCGCCCTGGACGATCAGATCGTGGACGCCCTGGTGGAGCTCCGCTCCCTGTCCGCCGCCGGCGACCTGTCCGCTCTGGACGGCGCCGTCCTGTCCCTGCGCACCTCCGTGTTCCGCCGGACCCTCCTCTTTGAGGACGGCGCCGCCGGCGACCTGAGCCGCCTCATCGCGGACAAGCAGTCCCAGCTGGCCGATCTGACCCGCTCCATGGGCCAGGTGTCCCAGACGGTATACGCCCCCTTCTCCGGCGTGTTCTCCGGCGAGACCGATGGCTGGGAGAGCGCCGTCACCCCCGATATGCTGGACGACCTCACCGCCGAACAGCTCGCCGCCCTGCTGGACGGGCAGCGCTCCGGGGACCCCTCCGCCGCCGGCAAGCTCATCACCGGCTCCACCTGGTATTTCGCCGCCCTGCTGCCGGGGGGCAGCCCCGGTCTGGCGGAGGGCAGGCGCTACCTCGTCTCCTTCTCCGACGGCTGGTACGGAGAGGTCACCATGACCCTGGAGCGGCTGGCGGTGGGGGAGGACCGGACGCTGGCCGTCTTCTCCGCCCGGTCCCAGCTGGCGGACACCACCCTGCTGCGGGTGCAGACGGTGGACGTGATCCTGGACGAGATCCAGGGCATCCGCATCCCCCGGCGGGCCCTGGGGGTGGACACCGTCGCCGAGGACGTGACCGACGGGGACGGCAACGTCACCGGCTCCAAAGAGGTGAACCACTACTACGTCTACACCCTGGTCAGCTCTCAGGCGGAGAAGCAGGAGGTGGAGGTGGTCTACACCGCCGACACCTATTATCTGGTGCGCCCGGTGGATGAGAACGCCCGGGACCGTCTCCGCCCCGGGGACGAGCTGATCCTGACCACCGCCGGCCTGTTCGACGGAAAGGTGGTGCGCTGAGATGCCGTCCATCGCCGAGAACATCGCGAAGGTGCGGGAAAACATCGCGGCGGCCGCCCGCGCCGCCGGCCGGGACCCCGCTGAGATCACCCTGGTGGCCGCCACCAAGACCCAGACCAGCGATACCATCCGGGCG